>CAURAS010000069.1:0-7420 GCA_963522865.1 uncultured Cardiobacterium sp. | reverse complement strand
ATGTATTTTTGGCTGTCGGCTTCTTTTTTGGCGGCGATGAGTTCGAGTGCGCGCTCAAGCGTGATGGTGAGCGGGTCTTCTTCTTTGGGCAGGGAGACGTAGCGCTTGCCGTAACGCACGTAGGGGCCGAAGCGGCCGATGCTGGTTACGATTTCGCCATCTTCTTCGGAGTGACCGACGACGCGCGGCAGTTTGAAGAGTTCCAGCGCTTCGTCAAGGGTGATTTCGTCCATGTTGCGGTCGGACGGGATGCTGGCAAATTGGGGTTTTTCTTCGTCGTCTTTGCTGCCGATTTGTACGAACGGCCCGAAGCGACCAAAGCGGACGCTGACGGGTTTGCCGCTTTTCGGGTCGGTACCGAGTTCGCGCGCCTGCATGACTTCTTCGCGCGGGATGTCTTTTTTTTCGTCAAGCTGGTGCGAGAACGCGCCCCAGAAGTCGCCGAGTAGCGGTTTCCACGCGCGCTCGCCGCGCGAGACGGCGTCCAGGTCGTCTTCAAGGCGGGCGGTGAAGTCGTAATCAACGTAGCGCTCGAAGTGTTTGGTGAGGAAGTCGTTGACGACTTTGCCGATGGTGGTCGGGATGAAGCGGCGGTTTTCTTGTTCGACGTATTCGCGGTCTTGCAGGGTGCTGATGATGCTGGCGTAGGTGGAGGGGCGGCCGATGCCGTTGTTTTCGAGTTCTTTGATGAGGGCTGCTTCGGAGTAGCGCGGCGGCGGCTGGGTGAAGTGTTGGTTGCCGAGGATGTCCAGCAGTTGCAGGCGGTCACCCGCTTGCATCGGCGGCAGGAGGCGGTTGTCGTCGTCTTCGCTGTTGTCGTCGCGTTCTTCTTGGTACACGCTCATGTAGCCGGGGAATTTGACGGTGGAGCCGCTGGCGCGGAATTGGTTTTTGGCGTCACCGGCGTGTAGGTCGGCGCTGACGTTTTCGAGGATGGCCGATGCCATTTGTGAGGCGACGGCGCGTTTGCGGATGAGTTCGTAGAGTTTGTGTTCGTCGCCGGAGAGGCCGAGGCTTGCCGCGTCGCGGCCGCAGTCGGTGGGGCGGATGGCTTCGTGCGCTTCTTGCGCGTTTTTGGATTTGGTTTTGTAGTGGCGCGCTTTGTCCGGCAGGTAGTTGGCGCCGTATTGTTGGCCGACCCAGTCGCGGATGGCGCTGATGGCTTCTTGTGCGAGGTTTACCGAGTCGGTACGCATGTAGGTGATGTGGCCTGCTTCGTAGAGGCGCTGGGCGATGCGCATGGTGCGCTGGGCGCCGAAGTGCAGTTTGTTCGCCGCCGCCTGTTGCATGGTGGAGGTGGTAAAGGGCGGCGCGGGGTTGCGTTTGCTGTCTTTTTTGGCGACTTCGGCGACGGTAAGGATGCCTTGCGCCGCCGCTTTGAGCGCGTCTATGGCGGCGTGGGTGTCGGCGGCATTGGTGAAGCTGAATTTTTTGGTTTTTTCGCCAGCATACACGGTGAGTTTGCCGGGGAATTCTTGGCCGCCGTGGCTGATGGCGGCGGCGATGTCCCAGTATTCTTCGCTGTTAAAGGCTTCGATTTCGCGCTCGCGTTCGACGATCATGCGCAGCGCGGGCGATTGTACGCGGCCGGCGGAGAGTCCGGGGCGAACTTTGCGCCACAGGAGCGGCGAGAGGTTGAAGCCGACGAGGTAGTCCAGCGCGCGCCGTGCCTGTTGTGCGTTCACCAGGTCCATTTCGAGCTGGCGCGGATGGGCGACGGCTTGCTGGATGGCGTTTTTGGTGATTTCGTGGAAGGCGACGCGGTAGACGTTTTTGTTATCGAGCGCGCCGCGTTCACGCAGGATTTCGCGCAGGTGCCAAGAGATGGCTTCGCCTTCGCGGTCGGGGTCCGTTGCGAGGTAGACGTTTTCGGCGGTTTTCGCGGCTTTGGTGATTTCGTTGACGTGGCGGGCGTTGCGCTCGATGATTTCGTAGTGCATGGCGAAGTCGTCGGCGGTATCGACCGCGCCGTTTTTCGGGACGAGGTCACGCACGTGGCCGTAGGAGGCCATGACTTCGTAGTCTTTGCCGAGGTATTTGTGCAGGGTTTTGGCTTTTGCCGGGGATTCGACGATGAGGAGGTGTTTGCTCATGGCTGGCTTTTTGTTCCGGTAAGTCAGGAGAGGCGCTGGAACATGCCACCCGGCAATGCGGCGACGCGACCGTCCAGCTCGAATATTATCAGCATGGCGGAAATTTCTGCGGGCGTCAAATCGAGGCGGGCGACGAGGTCGTCCACACGGCAGGGGTCAAAGCCCATTGCTTCCAGCAGCGGATGGCTGTCATTGTCGGTTGTTTCAGCGGCAGGCGGCGCGCTTTGTATCTGCATTTCGAGGTTGGCGCGTGCCAGCGGGTAGAGTTCTTCGAGGACGTCCTGCGCGGTTTCGATCAGTTTTGCGCCGTCTTTGATGAGGCGGTGGCAGCCTTTGGCAAGCGGGTTGTGAATGGAGCCGGGGATGGCGAAGACTTCGCGCCCTTGGTCGGCGGCAAGGCGGGCGGTGATGAGCGAGCCGCTTTGTGCCGAGGCTTCAACGACCAGTACGCCGAGGGCGAGACCGCTGATGATGCGGTTGCGACGCGGAAAGTTGCCGGCGCGCACGCCGGTGCCAATCGGGTATTCGGAGACTATCGCCCCCTGCGCGCTGATGCGGTGCGCGAGGTCGTGGTGGCGGGCGGGATAGACACGGTCAAGCCCCGTACCGACGACGGCGATGGTTTTGCCGCCGCCCCGCAAGGCGCCTTCATGCGCGGCGCCGTCGATGCCGAGCGCGAGGCCGCTGGTGACGGTAATACCCGCTTGGGCAAAATCCTGCGCGAAGCTGTGGCAGGTACGCCGCGCCGGTTCGGTGGCGTTGCGGCTGCCGACGATGGCGATTTGCGTGGTAGCAAGCAGTGCTGCGTCGCCATGCACGAACAGTAGCGGCGGTGCGTCGTCGGTTTCGCGCAAGAGCGGCGGGTAGGCGGGATGATGCAGCGGGATGATGTGCCGCCCGTCGCCCTGTTGCAGCCAGTCAAGGTCGGCATTTACTGCGGGATCGTTAAGCATCGCCTGCCAGGCGGCGATTTTGTCGGCGCTCAGGTTGGGCAGGCGCTTGCGGATGTCGGCGGTCGGGGCATGAAAAAACGCTTCCGGCGAGCCGAAGGCTTCCAGAAGCGTGTGGTAGGTTTTGCTTCCGACGCCCGGCGCACGCAGGAGCGCGCACCAGGCTCGCAGGTCAAAGCGCATCAGGGTCGGACGAGAGAGTCGGTTTCGTAGATGCTTTCGTTGGAATCCAGCACGAAGCCGATACTGACGTCGTCATAGACGCGGATAATCATCAGGTAGCCAACCTGGCGACCGGGGACTTGTATCGGTTGGCCTTTCATCTGGCGTGCCGGGCCTTCGCGGACGATCTTCCAGATATCGCCGACTTCGGCGCCGTTATCACGGCCAAAGCTGGTGATGACGGTATCGAATTCCTTGATGGTCGGGTAGATGTTCGAGCTGCGGATGATGTAGCCGCGTGAACATTGGCCGGACGGCATTTTCGGGAAGTAGTTGAGCGGGTCTTCGTGCGCGTCAATCGGCAGGACGACGTCTTCTTCGTGCATCGGCTCGACCGCTTCCTGAATGTGCAGTTTGGTGAGGTCGGTGGCGACGTCATAGCCCACCACGCCGACTTCGCCGATGTAGCGCATTTCGTAGCCGACCGCCGGTGCCTGTTTCTGCCCTTTGTACTTGGCCTGATCGACAATCGGCTCACCAATCGGGCGGAAGATGCCGTAGGTCTGGCCTTGCTGGGCGTTGTTCATGCCCTTGGCGTAGATTTCCTGCTGCTCGGTCAGGGTGAGGTAATCGCCCGCGTCGCCGAGGACAAACGGCAGGTTCTGGATTTCGTTCGGACGCAGGATGCGGGTCTTGAGCGCGTGTGCCTGAATGGCATCGCCGGCGATGGAAACCGGACGCGAGCCGAAGTTGTCAACGCGCATATGCGGCGAGTAACGGATAATCGGCAGACCGTCGCGGGTGGTGCGGCCGGTATCCACACCGTGGTATTCGCCTGCTTCCACAATCGTTACCCGTTTTTGCCCGTTGATGGCGACCACGCTCAAGACGTCGCCCGGATAAATAAGGTGCGGGTTTTTGACTTGCGGGTTGTCATACCAGATGTTCGTCCAGTACCAGGGCTGGATGAGGAAGCGCTTGGAGATGCCCCAGAGCGTATCGCCCTTTTTCACCACATAGCGCATCGGGTATTGCTGCTGGAAGGCGTCATCGGTATTGGCAAGCTGGCGCGGGAAGCTGCCGTCATTGAGACAGAGCTCGGTCGGGCGCTCCTGCCGGTTCAGGAAAGGGTCGCGCGGCGAAGTACACCCCGCCAGAACCACTGCCAGGGCGATGCCCAGTCCTTTCAATTGGCTTTTATACACAATAATTACTCCTATCTGATCTCATCGGTTCCATTTCACCCCGTAAGGGCTGTTCGCGTATAATAGCGGTTTCCTAACCATTTTCATACCAAAAATTCATTTTTCGGTAAAAAATTTTCCCGGACCCACACATGCCGCTGCTTGACATCCTCATCCATCCCGACCGCCGCCTGCGCAAAACCGCCGAACCCGTCAGCCAATTCACCAACGCACTCAAGACGATAACCGACAACATGTTCGCCACCATGTACGAGGCGCATGGCATTGGACTGGCGGCAACGCAAGTGAACATTCACCAGCGCATCGTGGTCATGGACGTGCCGGAGCGCCGCGAAGATGACGAAACCGAAACCCCGGACGCGCCGATTCCCCATACCAAGCTCGTCCTGATAAACCCGGAAATCATCGCCACCTCCGAAGAAACGGCGAGCTGGCAAGAAGGCTGCCTGTCGCTACCGGGACAATTCGCCGACGTCGAGCGCCCGGCAAAAATCCGCTACGCCTACTACGACCTCGGCGGCAGCCGCTGCGAAGGCGAGGCGGAAGGCCTGTTTGGCGTGTGCATCCAGCATGAAATTGACCACTTAAACGGCGTTCTCTTTATCGACCACCTCTCGCGCTTGAAACGCGAACGCCTTGAGAAAAAACTCGCCAAATCCCTCCTGCAAAAGGAACGCGAGACATGAGCGCCCGCCTCTGGTTCGCCGGCACCCCCGCCTTCGCCGCGCACAGCCTGCAAGCACTCATTAACAGCGGCGACTACACCATTGATGGCGTCCTTACCCAGCCCGACCGCCCAGCCGGACGCGGGCGCAAACTCACCGCCAGCGCCGTCAAAGAAACCGCGCTCGCACATAACCTCCCCGTCGCCCAGCCGGAAAAACTGCACGCCGACGCGCCGCCCTTCACTGAGCTGCCACGTCCCGACCTCATCATCGTCGCCGCTTACGGCCTGCTCCTGCCGCCGTGGTTTCTCGCCTACCCGCGCCTCGGCTGCCTCAACATCCACGCCTCGCTGCTGCCGCGCTGGCGCGGTGCCGCCCCCATCCAGCGCGCCATCGAAGCAGGCGACGCGGAGACCGGCATCTGCATCATGCAAATGGATGCGGGCCTGGACACCGGCGCCGTCTGGACAGAAGCGCGCCTGCCCATCACCGCCGACGACACCGCCGCCAGCCTGCACGACCGCCTGATGACGCTCGGCAGCGACACCCTGCTGCGCACCCTGCCGGACGTCCTCGCGCAAACCCGCCAGCCGACGCCCCAAGCGGCAGACGGCATCACCTACGCGCACAAACTCAACAAAGCCGAGGCGCGCCTTGACTGGCACGCACCCGTCGCCACCCTTGAGCGTAAAATCCGCGCCTACAACCCGACGCCCATCGCCCACACCACCCTGGACGGCGAAGCGCTGCGCATCCACGCCACGCACGTATTGAACCACACCCCCGCCGCCGCGCCCGGCACCATCACCGCGCACCATGCCGACGGCCTTGACGTCGCCTGTGCCGACGGCACCCTGCGCATCACCCGCCTGCAACTGCCCGGCAAAACCGCGACCGATGCCGCCGCCCTGCGCCACAGTCGCGACCTCACCGGACAGCAACTCCAATGAAAGCCAGACAAGCCGCGCTGCACACCATCGACGGCGTCATCAACCAGCACCGCACACTGAACACCCTCATCGCGCAAGACAAAAGCCGCGTCAGCGCCGCCGACCAGGCGCTCTACCAGGCGCTCGTTTACGGCACCCTGCGCCAATACCGCGCCCTTTCCGCCCTCTGCGCGCAAATGATGGAAAAACCGCCGGCGACACCCGGCCACCCGCTCGCCATCATTCTCAACCTCGGCCTCTACCAACTCCTACAAATGAACCTCGGCGACCACGGCGTCATCAACGAAACCGTGAACCTCGCGCCGCACCACCGCCTCACCCGCGCCAAAGGCCTGATTAACGCCATCCTGCGCCGCGTGCAGCGCGAGCGCGCCCACTGGCAACAAGTACTCGAAAACGCCGCCACCGCCAACCTGCCCGACTGGCTGCGCGGCCAATACCCCGCCGAAGAAGCCGCGATTGCCGCCAGCAACAGCCGCCAACCGCCGCTGACCCTGCGCCTGAACCACAACCATGACCGCGCCGCCTGGCTCGCCGCCCACCCGGACGCCCGTGCCAACCCGCTGCACCCGCAGGCCATTACCCTGACGCACGGCCACAACGTCCAACACATCCCCGGCTTTAACGACGGCGCCGTCAGCGTACAAGACGCCGCCGCGCAACACGCCGCCACCCTGCTCGCCCCACAAAACGGCGAGCGCATCCTGGACGCCTGCGCCGCCCCCGGCGGCAAAACCGGCCACCTGCTTGAACTCGCACCCACCGCCGAATTACTCGCGCTTGACCACGACCGCGACCGCCTCGTGCGCGTCCAAGAAAACCTTGATCGCCTCGGCCTGCGCGCCACCCTCAAAGCCGCAGACGCCGCCGATACCGCCGCCTGGTGGGACGGCAAACCCTTCGACGCCATCCTCCTGGACGCCCCTTGTAGCGGCAGCGGCGTACTGCGCCGCCACCCGGACATCGCCTGGCTGCGCACCCCTGCCGATTTAAAACGCCTCGCCGCCAGCCAACGCCAACTGCTAGAGCGCCTCTGGCCGACCCTCAAACCCGGCGGCCGCCTGCTCTACACCACCTGCACCATCCTGCCCGGCGAAAACCAGGACAACATCCGCGCCTTCCTCGCCGCGCACGCCGATGCCCGGTTAAAAACACCAGACCTGCCCGCCTGCCAAGACACCGGCTACGGCAGCCTGCACCTGCCGGACGACGACGGCGACGGCTTCTACTACGCCCTGCTGCACAAAACCCCCGCATGACTACCACCCGCCACACGCACGACAGAAGAACATCCGTTGCCCTTACCGCAACCATCGCCAAAACACCCGCCGATCGGCTCCCTCCCCCTGTGGGGGAGGGTCGGGGGCTCCCATGAAAAAGGCGGATGCCTTTTTC
>CAURAS010000068.1:0-7437 GCA_963522865.1 uncultured Cardiobacterium sp. | reverse complement strand
ACGGTTTCTTCGTCGGCGGAGAGCAGGGCGCGGGTTTGTGCGACCAGCTCCGGCGGCGCCTTGGCGGTGAAGCGTTCGTTGCCGAGCTGGCCTTGCAGGCGGGCGATGTTTTTCGCCAGTTTTTCGATTTCTTTGTCGAGGCGCGCCAGTTCGGCGGTTTTGTCGATGAGACCGGCGAGCGGAATCATGTTTTTCGCGCCATCAACCATAAAGGCAGCCGCTTCGGGTTCGGCTTCGCCTGCGGCAAGGACGCGCACGTTTTCTAATCGCCCCAGCGCGAGCAGGCAACGTTCCTGCTGGGCGAGATGTTGCGCGGCGGCTGCGTCCTGGCCGCTGATGATGAGCGGTAGCGCCTTGCCGGGGGCGATGTTCATGTCGGCGCGGATTTTGCGCACGCCGAGCAGGGTTTGTTGTAGCCAGTGGATTTCGCCGTCGGCTGCTGGGTCGCTGCCGTTTGTCGCCTGCGGGTAGGGCTGGCGCATGATGGTGTCGCCGTTGATGCCGAGCGCAGGCGCGGTTTGCTGCCAGATTTCTTCGCTGATAAAGGGCATTAGCGGGTGGATGAGGCGCAGGGTTTGTTCGAGGACGTCAAGCAGGGTGTGGCGGGTGTGCGCTTTTTCCGCCTCATCGGCGTTGGTTTTGGCAAGCACGGGTTTGACGAGTTCGAGGTACCAGTCGCAATACTGGTTCCAGACGAATTCGTACACGGCTTGCGCGGCGAAGTCGAAGCGGTAAGTGGCGAATGCTTCGCGCACGGCGGCGGTGGTGCGGTCGAGCGCGCCGTAGATCCAGCGGTCGGCGGCGCTTTTTTCGGCAAACGGCGCGGCGGTTATCGCTTGTCCTTCGGTCTGCATGAGGACGAAGCGGGCGGCATTCCACAGTTTGTTGCAGAAGTTGCGGTAGCCTTCGACGCGCTTGAGGTCAAAGACGACGTCGCGCCCCATGGTCGCTTGCGCGGCGAAGGTGAAGCGCAGTGCGTCGGTGCCGTGCGCGGCGATGCCGTCGGGAAATTCTTTGCGGGTTTGTGCGGCGATTTTTGCCGCTTTCTGCGGCTGCATCATGCCGCTGGTGCGTTTGGCGACCAGGCTTTCGAGGTCGATGCCGTCGATGATGTCGAGCGGGTCAAGCACGTTGCCTTTGGATTTGGACATTTTCTGTCCTTCGCTGTCGCGCACGAGGCCGTGGATATAGACTTCTTTGAAGGGGATTTCTCCGTCCATGCAGTACATACCCATCAGTACCATGCGCGCCACCCAGAAGAAGATGATGTCAAAGCCGGTAACGAGGACGTTGCCCGGATAGAATGCTTTGAGATCCGCCGTGTGTTCCGGCCAGCCCTGGGTGGCGAACGGCCACAGCGCCGAGGAAAACCAGGTATCAAGCACGTCTTCATCTTGGTTCAGTGGCAGGTCGGCGGCGAGCTGGTATTTGGCGCGCGCCGCCGCTTCGTTTTCGGCGACGTAGATGTTGCCGTCTGCGTCGTACCACGCCGGGATGCGGTGCCCCCACCACAGTTGGCGCGAGATGCACCAGTCTTGCAGGTTTTCCATCCAGTTGTAGTAGGTGTTTTTCCAGTTGTCCGGCACGAACTGGATGCGGCCATCGCGCACGGCGTCGAGCGCGGGCTGGGTGAGTTTGGCCATGCCTTTGTCGCTGGACAGGTCCACGAACCACTGGTCGGTGAGGTAGGGCTCGATGACGACGCCGCTGCGGTCGCCGTAGGGGCGTTTCAGGGTGTGCGGTTCTACTTTTTCCAGTAATCCGGCAGCATCAAGGTCGGCAACGATTTTTTCCCGCGCCACCCAGCGGTCAAGGCCACGATAGGCGGCAGGGACATTGTCGTTCAGGGTGGCGTCCGGGTTCATCAGGTTGATGACTTCCATGGTGTGCCGCTGCCCGACGGCGTAATCGTTGAAATCGTGCGCCGGGGTGATTTTGACGCAGCCGGTGCCGAAGTCCATTTCGACGTATTCATCAGCGATGATGGGGATAACGCGCTCGGTCAGCGGCACGTGCACCATTTTGCCGAGCAGGTGGCGGTAGCGGTCGTCATTGGGATGCACGGCAAGCGCGCCGTCGGCGAGGATGGTTTCCGGGCGGGTGGTGGCGATGTGCATGTACTCGCCGTCCAGCCCCTGCCCGGCGACGAAGGGGTAACGGACGTGGTACATGAAGCCGCTTTCTTCGCGGTTTTCCACTTCAAGGTCGGAGATGGCGGTTTTCAGCACCGGGTCCCAGTTCACCAGGCGTTTGCCACGGTAAATCAGGCAGTCTTCATGCAGGCGGACGAAGAGGGTGCGCACGGCGTGCGAGAGGTCGTCGTCCATGGTGAAGCGTTCGCGCGACCAGTCGAGCGAGGCGCCGAGGCGGCGCAATTGCTGCATGATTTGTCCGCCGGACTGGTTTTTCCATTCCCAGACTTTTTCGGTGAAGGCTTCGCGCCCCAAATCGTGCCGCGTCTTGCCCGCTGCGTTCAACTGGCGCTCCACCACCATCTGCGTGGCGATACCCGCGTGGTCGCTGCCCGGCTGCCACAGGGTGCGGCGGCCATTCATGCGCTGGTAGCGGATGAGCGCGTCCATGATGGTGTCCTGGAAGGCGTGGCCCATGTGCAGGGTGCCGGTGACGTTCGGCGGCGGAATCATGATGGCGTAGGGCTTGCCGCTACCCGCCGGCGCGAAATGCCCGCCCGCTTCCCAGACTTTGTACCATTTGTGTTCGATTTCTGCGGGCTGGTAGCGCGTCGCCATGCCGTCATTACTCATATATACCTCGGATTCAATGCGGAAAGCGCGCGATTCTAGCGCTATTCCCGTGCTGACGCCACGGGACGCTGTTATTTACATACACATCGAGCGCTCAGCTGTATGTAAACCAGATTACCACTTGTAAAAGGGGAACTTTACATTAGACTATCCGCCGGCCACGCGCTCCGGCGTTTGGCTGAATTACTTTCCAAATCCGAAAGCGGGAGATATCCGATGAAATTAACCAACCTCTCTTTGGCGATCATGGTGGCAGCCGGTGTTGCTGCTTGTGGCGGCAGTGGCGATGACAACAGCAACAAGCCTGCTGACCCGCCAAAACCGACTCCGGACCAGTCCAATAACAACAATAATACGCAAACGCCGGCACCTTCCGTCAATCAAGAACAAACGGTAGACCCGACCGGCACCAAAGTGGTGGATAACAAAGACCTCACCAAAGAAAACACCGTCGGCGTGTTGCAATACATCCGCCGCGACGGTTCCCAGTATGACCGCGCGCTGAATCCGGGCAAAAAGGCCTCCGCCTCGCCGCTGCTCGGCACAACGCTGAACGAACAAAACCCGCAACTGACCAACATCGTGCTGGCGCGGCAGGACATCACCCGCGCCGATGGCACACCGGTCAAGGCACAATTCGCCGGAATGGACAACCCGCAGCCGCTCAAGGAAAACGGCGAGGTGAATTACGATTCTGTGATTCCCAACAATGGCGGTCTGAGTCTGCAAGAAGAAAACTTCAAGAATGTGGATGTATTGGCGCAGTTATATCAAGTTGGCAATGCCAGTTTGAGTAAAACCGGCTATGCCGAAACGCAAAGTAACAAATTAGGTCTGCACGCTGACAATAAAATTGCAGCGGGTAATGCTGGCAGCCAGGTTGCCAATAATCTGGGCGAGCGAAACCAGATTCATCGTGCGCCTGTTATGAATACTAAAGATGATGGAACAAATCTTGGGCAGGTCTACCACTTTGCGTATGTAAAAAAAGAAAACGGCGTTTACAAACGGGTGACGGATCTGACCGGCGCGACCAAAGGCGCGGCCAAGGTCAACGGCGACAATAACCCCGTCGCACAATACGAAGGCAGCGTCGCCGGCAGTATCGGTGAAGGCACTACCAGTACCGATCCCAACCCCGGCACAGTAGCCGCGCCCACCAAAGAGACTTACGTCCAAAAAGGCGTCGCGCACAAACTGACCTATGACAATGGCGGCACACCGACAGCGCGCTACGGCGTGGTGAGTGATGCCAAAACCGTGACGGCGGTGATAGACCCCTATGCCATTGACGTGGACGGCGTGGACAAGAGCAGCGACAGCACCGTCACCGCCGCCAATGCCAACCCGCTGGAAGGCTACAAAAAAATCACCTCCAAGGACGTGGAAGGCAACAAGGACGTCTACATGTACCGTGGCTCGTCCAAATGGAAAGGCGAAAATGACCCGGTCAAACAGGCCGTCACCCCGGAATTTGCCAACAGTGCCAAAGGCGGCACCCGCTACGGCAAAAACCTGGTGTGGTGGACGACGCCGGAAACCGCCTTTGAAAACCACTTTACCCGCACGGGCAGCAGGACTGCCGGGGCAGACATGCCGGTTGAAGACGGCAACTACGCGACCAACGGACTCATCCGCGTCGGCGGCGGCCTCTCCACCCTGGGGCAGGAACTGCAATACAACGCGACCGACAAAAAATGGGAAGACCACCACAACACCACGACCCGTATCTTTGGCCGTTACCACCTTGCCTACGCCAGCACACATGACAAGGACAAAGGCGTCCATCCGGTCGCGCTCAACAGCTACAGCGGCGCACGCAGCTTCGTCGCCGAATACGTCAGCAAGGCGGGCGGCAGCTACAACACCACCGACGGCACGCTGATTGGCAAACGCGGCACCGCCGAAGACGAAGCAGGCGAAGCCACCCGCTACAGCCTGGGTGCGGTGCCGATGACCCTGAAAAACATCCAGTATGGCCGGGTGACCACCCAGCTCGATGTGGACGCGGGCGACAAGGGCTACGCCGACAACTTCATCCGCAGCCCGTACCGCAACAAGGACGACGCCGACGCCGTTGACAACTACTTCTACCGTGGCATCAACGCGACCACCATCGAACAAATGGCCGCGCTGCCGAGCGACCAAAAAGCCGTGTACCGGGGACATGCGCTGATGTACGGCATTGACAACAGCTACCACGGCACCTCGTCCGGCAACCTGCAAAATCTGCCTAATGCCTTTGCCAACCAGGGCTCACAGGAGCAGGGGCTTGGCCTGGGTAACTTCGTCGAAGCCCGCGTTGATTTCGGCAAAAAGCGCGTGCTGGGCGAGGTCTATAACGAATGGCTGCTCGACCAAAACAAGGCAGAGACCACCCGCGACAAACTCGTCCGCTTCCAGGGCAACATCACCGGCAACACCGTCGTCGGATCCGCCGACCGCACCTACGTTGAAGGCGATGACTGCGCCGTCTTCAAGGCATCCTTCTACGGCGAAAAAGCCGAAGAAATGGGCGGCTCGTTCAACACCGTGCAGGACACCGCCAAATACGGCGACGCCTACGGCCAGAACGACTGGGGCGGCGTCTTCGGCGCCAGCCGTGGTGACAGCAACACCTTCCAGGGCGACGACGGCAACAACGTCTATGGCGGCAACTGAACCCGCACCCTGCAACACCAAAAACGGCCACGCGAGTGGCCGTTTTTTTGTGCGCCTTGCATGAGTATCGCGATACATACACCTCGAGCGCTCAGCTGTATGTAAATGGCAGGTAGGGGCGGTTAGGCGCAGCCCGTAACCGCCCGTTTGGGCTTGATGCGGCAACGCGGCCTGCCGTCTCATCCCAACCCGCCCCACGGGGAGGGGCAGTTCGGTGATTTGCGGGCTGGGATTCCCGGAATTTCCGTTTACATACACCTCGAGCGCTCAGCTGTATGTAAATGGCAGACTACAATCCTGCTGCCCGCATCCTGAATATCCCCGTTTCGCGCTAAAATACCGCTTTCTCAAGCGAATCAAGGAATCGTTCATGGACTGGCTCACCCAGCTATTTACCCAACACGAGAGCGTCGCCTACACCGCCGTCATCTTCGCCCTCACCATCTTCAGCGGCGCGGCGCTTGGCCGTCTGCGCATCTTTGGCATCACCTTTGGCGTGACGCTGGTGCTGTTCACCGGCATCATCATCTCCGACCTCGGCTTCACGGTTAATGAACACATCGCCCATTTCGTCAAAGAATTCGGGCTAATCCTGTTTGTGTACACCATCGGTCTGCAAGTCGGCCCCGGCTTCTTCGCCTCCTTCCAGAAAGAAGGGCTGAAGCTGAACGCGCTGATGCTGATCGTCGTGCTGTTCGACATCCTCATCGTCCTCGCCATCTTCCGCTTTACCAACAACAACCTGCCGACGCTAGTCGGCATCATGCAGGGATCAGTAACCAACACCCCCGGCCTCGGCGCAGCGCAGCAGACCTTGACTAACCTCATCGGCGACGGCACCCTCGCCGTGCAAATGGCGGCGGGCTACGCGGCCGCCTACCCCGGCGGCGTGATGGGGCTGATTGCCGCGATGTTCTTCGTCAAATACGCCTTCCGCATCAACGTCGCCGCAGAAAAACGCCTGACCCTGCGCCGCCTGCGCGCCGGTACCGCGTCCGTTACCCGCATCGCGCTGCAAGTCGAAAACCCCATGCTTGAGGGCAAAACCGTCGCCGCCGTGCGCCAAATCCTGCCGACCAGCTTCGCCATCTCGCGCCTCTCGCGCGACGGCGAAATCACCCTCGCCGAAGACAACAAACGCATCAAACAGGGCGACGTCCTCCTCATCATCGCCCGCGACGACGAAACCGACCGCTTGATGACCCTCATCGGCAGCCAGGTCAGCACCAGCATCTTCAGCGACAAACCGCGCACCGCCTCACCCGCCTACATCAACTCGATGCGGGTAAACGTTACCCAAAGCGCGGTTTGCAACAAAAAACTCTCCAGCCTCAACATCCACGAACGCTTCGGCGTGAACATCACCCGCGTGCGCCGCGCCGGCATCGAATTCGTCGCCGACCGCAACACCCGCCTGCAATTCGGCGACTCCATCACCATTATCGGCGACGACATCCACCTCAAACACGCCGTTACTGCCTTCGGCAACTCCAAGCGCGACCTGCAAATCCCGCACATCGCCGAACTCTTTCTCGGCATCACCCTCGGCATCATCCTCGGCGCCATCCCCATCCCGATACCCGGCGTGCCGGTGCCGGTCAAACTCGGCCTCGCCGGCGGCCCGCTCATCGTCGCCATCCTCATCAGCCGCTACGGCGGTCGCCTCTCCGTCACCCACTACGTCTCACAAAGCGCCAACCTGATGGTGCGCGAACTCGGCCTGGCGCTCTTCCTCGCCAGCGTCGGCCTAAGCGTCGGCCCCGCCTTCTTCGCTGCGCTCAAAGACGGCGACGGCCTCTACTGGATGGCGCTCGGCATCGTCATCACCACCGTGCCGCTGCTGATTACCGCCATCGTCGCCCGCCTCTGGGGCAAACTGACCTTCCCGGAAATCTGCGGCCTGCTCACCGGCTCACACACTGGCGCGCCGGTGCTGCCCTTTGCTACCGAAATCTCCCAATCCGACCAGACCGCACTCAAATACGCCGCCGTTTACCCGCTCACCACCTTC
>CAURAS010000067.1:0-7642 GCA_963522865.1 uncultured Cardiobacterium sp. | reverse complement strand
TTGTCCTATAGAGACAAGGTTGTCTAAAACAGCTCCTTTTTTGTCCCATACGCCTAAATTGTCTGCCGCTGTGTCGCAAATGGTTGGCGAACCCGCTATATTGCCTGCGGCTGGCGCGTTTGCCAGTCGCAACACTATCAGGAGGCAATATGCACCGTCGTCAATTTCTCGCCCGCAGCGCCCTCGGTCTTGCCGCGCTGCGTCTTGCGCAATTCGCTTATGCCGGCGATGCCGCAAGTGCGCCGCTTGCCCTGCCGGACGCCCTCAAGGATAACCCGCTGCTTGATTTCAGCGGGCTGCCGCGTTTCTCCGCCTTCACCCCGGCGGACGTCGAACCCGCTATCGATTTTCTCATCGCCCATAACCGCGAGCAGGTCGAAAAAATCGCCACCGTCGCCGCGCCTGACTGGGACAACTTCTTCGCGCCGCTGTCGGATGCTGCCGATAAACTCGCTCGCGCCTGGAGCGTCGTCGTCCATCTCAATAGCGTCAAGAGTAGCGACGCGCTGCGCGAGGCGCACGATGCCGCGCTTGCCAAGATGACCGACTACAGCGCTTGGCTCGGTCAGCATGAGGCGCTTTATCAGGGCTTCGTCAAGCTGAAGGAAGCCGCCGCTTTCGCCGCCTACAGCCCGGCGCAGCAGAAAGCCATCATTGATGCCCTGCGCGATTTCCGCCTTTCCGGCATCGGCCTGCCGGCGGACAAGCAGCAGACCTACCGCGAGGTGAGCAAGCGCCTCGCCGAGCTGTCGTCGCAGTTTGAAAAAAACGTGCTGGACGCCAACATGGGCTGGAGCAAGACGCTCGCCAGCGCCGACGCGCTCAAGGGTTTGACCGAACACGACCTCGCCGCCGCCAGGGAAGCGGCGGAAAGCAAGGGTGAATCCGGCTACCGCCTTACCCTCGATTATCCGAGTTACAACGCTGTCGTTACCCGCTGCGACGACCGCGCGCTGCGCGAGGAACTCTACCGCGCCTACGCCACCCGCGCCTCCGATCAGGGACCGAACGCCGGCAAGTGGGACAACAGCGCGGTCATCAACGAAATCCTCGAACTGCGGCAAAAACTCGCGCGAACGCTCGGCTTTGCCACCTATGCCGACTATTCGCTCGCGACGAAAATGGCGGACAGCCCCGAAGAAGTGCTGCAATTCCTCACCGGTCTGGTGCAGCGCAGTCGCGCCCAAGCCCGCGAAGAAACCGAAGAACTGCGCCGTTGGGCGAAGGAAACCTACGGCGTGGACGACCTGCAACCGTGGGACATCGCCTACTACAGCGAAAAGCAGAAAAACGAGCGCTACGCCGTCGATGACCAGACCCTGCGCCCCTACTTCCCGGAGCACAAGGTGCAGGAAGGGCTGTTCGCCGTCGCGAAAAAGCTGTTTGGCATCGACATCCGCGAGAAAAGCGGGGTGGACGTCTGGGATGCCAGCGTGCGTTTCTACGAAATTTACGAAAACGGCGCGCACATCGCCTCCTTCTACCTCGACCCCTACGCGCGCGAGCACAAAAACGGCGGCGCCTGGATGGACAACGCCATCACCCGCCGCCGCTTGCCCGACGGCAGCCTGCAAAAACCCGTCGCCTACCTCGTCTGCAACTACGGCAAACCGGTTGGTGACCAGCCCGCGCTCCTGCGTCATGACGACGCCGTTACCCTCTTTCACGAATTTGGCCACGGCCTGCACCACATGCTGACGCGGGTGGAAATCGGCGAAGTCTCCGGCATCAACGGCGTCGCCTGGGACGCGGTCGAATTTCCCAGCCAAATGCTGGAAAACTGGTGCTGGCAAAAAGAAAGCCTGCCGCTCATCTCCGCCCACTACCAGACAGGCGCGCCGCTGCCGGACGAACTGCTCACTAAAATGCTGGAGGCGAAAAACTACCTCGCTGCGCGCGCCCTCATCCGCCAGCTCGAATTTGGCCTGCTCGATTTTCGCCTCAACTACGAAGACGCGGGCGCGCGCGAAACCTTCCTCGCGCGCGTCATGCAGGGCATCCGCGATGACGTCTCCGTCACTCCCGACCCCGAATGGGCGCGGCGCGCGCATTCCTTCACCCACATCTTCTCCGGCGGCTACGCGGCGGGCTACTACAGCTACCTCTGGGCGGAAGTGCTGGCGGCGGATGCCTTCTCGCGCTTTGCCGCCGACGGCATCTTGAACGAAGCAACCGGCAAGGCCTACCGCGATACCGTCTTCGCCGACGGCGGTTCGCGCCCGCCGATGCAGGTGTTTGAGGCCTTCATGGGGCGCAAACCGCAGCTCGATGCACTGCTGAAACAGCGGGGGATTCAGGGCTAGAACTCACCGTCGTTTTCCGTTATACATACACCTCGAGCGCTCAGGTGTATGTATAGCGATACTCATAAAGCCTCATACCAGCGAAAAACCACCCGCGTCGCACGTCCGGCGCGGCATCACATCAAACAAAACCGGGAGAACCCCATGCAGCAACACATCCTGACCAGCCTCGTCACCCTTTCCCTGCTCACCGCATGCGGCGGTAGTGGCGACGACAACGCCCCCGCAGACAAACCGCAAACATCGGACAATACCACCACCGGCAAAACCTACTTCCTGCCGGAATATACCGAAGCACCAAATGCTGACGGCAGCCAGAGTTATTACAGCAGTTTTGTCCTGAACCGCGATGGCAACACCTTTATGGATATTCACATTGGCAAAGGCATGACCGTCAATACCGCGCCCATTCCGGCAGGTTTCAGCGAATTTCCCGCACAAATGCGCATCACCGAAAAAAACGGCCGCACCCACGATGAAAACGTCGCCATCCGCTCCTATCAGGGATTCCATTCCGGCATCCTTACCATTAACGGCACGTCCGGCGGCCTGGTAAATCGCTTGGAATTCAACGAAAACGGCTTCCCCTACATGCACCCGACGCAAAACCTGCCCAGCACGGGCAAAGCAGCTTATAACGGCCGCGCCTTTGATTCAGACCCCATAAACGATGCCAGCCTGCGCTATACCATCGACTTTGGCGCTCGCCGTGGCTCAGGCGAAATCACCGCTTCGCGCGGGCTGGGACGCATCACCCTGCACGACGCACCCATTACCTCATTCCCTACAGGAAATAACGGGGCCGTATCCTATGGCATAGAAGGACGCCATAGCATCGAGGGAACCAACCTGGCCAAGACCTATTCCCTGGGCATCGCCGGGCCAAATGCGGAAGAAATCGTGGGCAAGGTCAATATCGACAACGACCGCGAGCTAAGTTTCTACGGCACGCGGGGCGCAATCAGCCCATAACTCCCTGACCGCTATTTTCCATTTACATACACATCGAGCGCTCAGGTGTATGTAAATGAGATATAAAAAAACCGCCATTACGGCGGTTTTTTTCTTGTCTGTGGTAGGCCCGGAGGGACTTGAACCCCCGACCAAGCGATTATGAGTCGCCTGCTCTGACCGACTGAGCTACAGGCCCGGAAATGAGGCGCGCATGATACGCGAATTGCGCGGGCTTGTGAACCGCGATGCGCGCCACGCGGTTTAGTGGGCGACGCCCGATTTATCGAGGAAGAAGACGACGGTGTCATGGAACTGGTCGTCGTTGATGGTTGAGCCGCCTTTCGGGGGCATGGCGTTAATGCCTTTGATGCCTTGTTGTACGAGGCCGTCCAGACCGCCCGCCTTGTCCAGCCGTTCTTTCCAGGCGGCAGCGTCACCGAGTTTAGGCGCATTCATCAGGCCAACGGCGTGGCAGGTGGCGCAGAGTTTGTCGTATTCGCCCTGCGGGTTGAAGTTAGGATCACGCGGTGCGGAAGCGCCATCCGCAGCGGCAACTTCGGTTTTGGCCTCGGCGGCAGGGGCTTCGGTTTTGTTTTCCGTGGCAGGTGCTGCGGCGCTGTTGTCAGCGACGGCGGGGGTTTCGGTTTTGCTTTCTGCGGCAGGCGCGGCGGCGCTATCGCCCGCAGCCGGTGCGGCTGCACTGCTTCCGCCTTGCGGGATATTGGCGTTTTCCAGCAGGTAAACGACGACGTCGTGGAATTGTTCGTCGCTGATGCCTGCGCCGCCTTTGGGCGGCATGCTGCCCAGTCCCTGGATACCTTGTTTGACCAGCGCGTCAAGGCTGCCGCGTTTATCGAGGCGGGCTTGCCAGGCGGCGGTGTCGCCGAATTTGGGCGCGCCCATCAGCCCGCTGCCGTGGCAGGCGGCGCAGATTTTGTCGTATTCGCCTTTGGCGTCAAAGGCGGGAGCGCTACTACCCGCATCGGCTACGGCAGCGCCGCCAGCGGGTGCCGGTGCGCCGACGGTCAGTTGGCCGACCGGGGCAAGGCGCGATGCCTGCAATTCTTTGTCAATGGTGATGCTGTCGTCTTCGCCACCCCAAAAGAAGAATGGCAGGATGAGGAATACCGGCATGAAGAGTGCCGCTATTGTCATGATGATTTTGGTTTTTTGCGGGATGTCGGTTTGCGCCATGATGATGCTCCATTTACGGAAATTTATTAGGGATTTGTCGCGCAAATTATCACAAACGCGCCCAGACGGCGCAAGCATTTGCGCGGCTTATCGGGTACACTGCGCCGCTTTCGTAATCGGATGCTTTTGATGGATGTTTCCCGGGTTCATTTTTTGACGGTCGCGGCGGATGACGCCGGGCAGCGGCTCGATAATTTTTTGCGCAAGCGTTATCCGGCGCTGCCGAAAAGCCGCATTTATCAGATGTTGCGCCGCGGCGAGGTGCGGGTGAACAAGAAGCGCGCCAAGCCGGAGTTGCGCGTCGCCGCCGGTGATGAGTTGCGCCTGCCGCCGCTTGCCGACGCCACCCGCCCGCCGCAGGATGTGCCTGCCTTTTGGTGCGAACGTATCGCGGACGCGGTGCTGTATGAGGACGAGGATTTTCTGATTCTGAACAAGCCAGCGGGCATCGCCGTGCATGGCGGCAGCGAGCAACCTTACGGGGTGATTGACGCGGTGCGGCAGGTGTGGGGCGCGGGTTATGCCGAGCTGGCGCACCGCCTCGACCGCGACACGTCCGGCGTGTTGGTACTCGGCAAAAACCGTGTCGCCCTTGCCGGGTTTCAGGCGCTGATGCAGGCGGGCGGCGTGGAGAAGCGCTATCTCTGCCTGGTGGATGGTCATTGGAATCCGGCGACGCGCGAGGTACGGCTGCGTCTCGCCAAGGCGCAGTTGCAGGGCGGCGAACGCATGGTCATCGGCGCGGCAGACGGTCAGGAAGCGCGCACCCGCTTCCGCCTGCTACAAACTTTCGCCGACGCCAGCCTGTTGGAAGCGACGCTCGATACCGGCCGCACCCACCAAATCCGCGTCTCGGTGCAGCACCGCGGCCACGGCATCGCCGGCGACGACAAATACGGCAAGCGCGACTTCAACCGCGCCATGCGCAAACGCGGCTACAAAGGGATGTTCCTCCATGCAAAAAGCATCGCCTTCGCTTATGATGCCCGCCCCGTTCACGTAGAAGCGCCGCTGCCCGACGCCGCCGCGCACCTCATCACCCAACTGACACAGGAGTCACCATGAACTTTGACGAAGAACGCGCCCTCGCATCCGTCGCCCACGAAGCCATCGTCGAAATGCGGCGCAAACGGCGCTGGAAAATCTTTTTCCGCATCTTCTGGGCGCTCTACTGCCTGCTCTTCCTCTTCCTGCTCTTCGGCCTGAAAAGCGGCGGCGGCCAGGATGCCCCCGCGACCTATCGCGGCAAACACCTCGCGGTCGTCTCCATCCAGGGCATGATCGCCTCCGACATGGAAGCCAACGCCGACGACATCATCAGCAGCCTGGAAAAAGCCTTCAAAAACCCGCTGGCACAAGCGGTCATCCTCGACATCAACTCCGGCGGCGGCTCGCCCGTCCAATCCGGCGCTGTGTACCGCACTGTCAAACGCCTGAAAAGCGAGCGCAGTGACCTGCCGGTCTATGCCGTCATCGCCGACGTTGGCGCATCCGGCGCGTACTACATCGCCTCCGCCGCCGACGAAATCTACGCCGACCCGGCAAGCATCGTCGGCTCCATTGGCGTCATCAGCTACGGCCTTGGCTACCGCGACCTCCTCGGCAAACTCGGCCTGGACGCGCGCGTCTTCACCGCCGGCGAACACAAAAACTTCCTCGCTGGCGACAAACCGCTTGACCCGAACGAAGTCGCGCACATGCAGGCGCTCCTCGACAACATGCACGCCCAATTCATCAAAGCCGTGCGCGATGGCCGTGGCGAGCGCCTGAAAGAAACACCGGACATGTTCAGCGGCCTCTTCTGGACAGGCGAACAAGCACTGCCGCTCGGCCTCATCGACGCCCTCGGCGACAAAAACACCCTGCGCAACGCCAAATACAAAGACATCGAGCTCGTCGAATACAAACCCGACCGCAGCCCGCTAGAAAAACTGCTGCGCGACATGGGCGCCGAAGCCTCAGTCGGTCTGCGCAGCGCGCTCAATTTCAGCGAACAAACCCACCCCGTGCTGCTCAAATAACTCGCGCAGCGCAATCAACGGCAGGCCAATCAGGGCATTCGGATCGCGCCCCACAAGCGCGTCAAACAGCAGAATGCCCAAGCCTTCCGACTTAAAACTGCCCGCGCATTGCAGCGGCGATTCCAGCGCCACATAAGCGCGAATCTCCGCCTCCGTGAGCGGGCGAAAGCGCACCACGAACGGCTCAACACAAGAAAACACCACATCACCGCGACGCAGGCACAGTCCGGTCAAAAAACGTACCTCGCGCCCGCTAAAACGCGACAACTGCGCCACCGCATTCTCCACCGTATGCGGCTTGCCCAACACATCGCCGTCCAGCGTCGCCACCTGATCCGAACCAATCACGAACGACTCCGCGTCCGCATCCACCGCGCGCGCCTTCGCCACCGCCAACCGCTCAACCAGCGCCTGCGGCGACTCACCCGGCAAGCGCGACTCATCCACCTCCGGACTGACCGCAGAAAACGGCAAAGCCAAATTATGTAAAATAGCCGCGCGAAACGGCGACGAACTCGCCAAAACCAATTTCATAACAAACTCCTGGAAAAAATAACCCAACAAAAAAACGCCCCTCGCAGCGTTCTACCCCACGAGGGACGGAGTCGGTCGCGCTGCGATTCCCCCTCCCTCGTGGCGGAGGGGACGGGGTTAGCCTGCAAACCTCATTGCCGAATCGGGCAGCCCCTACGAATCGCCCATTTACATACACCTGAGCGCTCATCGTGTATGTAAATACAGTACCGAAGGCGGGGCATTATGACATGGCGCGCGGAAAACCATTCACCAACCAACGTCGCCCTTCCAGCAACCTCCCCCTCCCCGTGGGGGAGGGACGGAGTGGGTCGCGCTGCGATTCCCCCCTCCCCCCGTGGGGGAAGGGACGGGGGTGGGGGCAGCAAACCCGCCGCGTAGCGACGCCGCCTCGCCGTAGCGCCGCTATGCAGCACCTTATTTACATACACCTGAGCGCTCATCGTGTATGTAACGCCCACCGCCCCCCCTCCCCGTGGGGGAGGGACGGAGTGGGTCGCTCTGCGATTTCCCCTCCCCCCGTGGGGGAGGGGACGGGGGTGGGGGCAGCAAACCCGCCGCGTAGCGACGTCGCCTCGCCGTAGCGCCGCTAGGCGGCACCTTATTTACATACACCTAAGCGCTCATCGTGTATGT
>CAURAS010000066.1:0-7662 GCA_963522865.1 uncultured Cardiobacterium sp. | reverse complement strand
CGCGCCTGGGCGCGCGGGCAGCAGCTCTTTGTGCATGGCCTCATCTACAGCGTGCGCGACGGCCGCCTGCGCGACCTCAACTGCTCGGTGGACAGCAATGAATCGCTGGAAGAAATTTACCGTTTCAAGCACTAAAACCACCCACCATGCTCGATCAACGCGACACCCTCTACGACACCCCGCAAGCCGTCATCAATTTCCGCTTCGACAAAACGCACTGCCGCCCCTCCTCCCTGACATGATTTACCGTTCCGCGCGGGCTACGCCACTTTACTTCAACTCCTTGCCGTCATCGGTGCGGCGGGCACAAGCAGCCCCTGCCGTTCCGCCCGCGCCAACAAATCAATAATCAGCGACACATGGCGCATCCCCGCGTACTGACGGACGAACTCGCGAACGGCAGCGACTGCCGGCGCATCCGAAAACACCCGCACAATCCAGTTCTGGTGCGCGCGGGCAAAAAACGCGAGAAAACGCAGCGCATCGCGCAAATTCTCACGCACACTGCGGCCGGGGCGCACCTGCAACTGCAATTCGGCAAAAGCGGCGTCGTACTTGCGCTGCAACACCTCGGCGACAAAAGCCTCCTTGTTCGCAAACAAATGATGAAACATCCCCGGACTCAAGCCCGCCTCGGCGGCAAGCAGCCGCACAGACAAATGCTGATAACCGAGTTCGGGATAAAGACGCATCCCGGCGGCGAGAAACACCTCGCGGGCAGAATCGGGCGACGATTCAGGAAGGGCAGAAACAGACATCGGAAAACCGTTGGGGTGATTGGACAAGTGTCCAGAGTATAAAACAGCCGTTGGACGGCTGTCCAGCGATACGGCAAGCCATTCGGCGCGCGCAGTCAGGTCAATCGGAATAGCCTCATTGGTTTACCAATTATTGCGTTGTGCGCCGGTTAGTGGCAAGATGCCGTCATGATGAAGCGTCAGCAAGCGCTTTTATTGGTCGCCCAGCTTGACGTGAAGTCAGAGTACCCTTCCTAACTACGGAGTCATTCCATGAAAAAAGCCCTGCTTGCTGCGGCGGTTGCCGCGTTCAGTCTGTCCGCAGTCGCCAAAGACGACTTGCAATACAGCAAGGCCATCGACCAGTCGCTGAAAAGCGGCAAAATCGCCTACTTCATTGAAGGCAAAAAAGGCGCTGGCGAGAAGAACAACGCAGTATGTGAAGACGGCCTGTTCTTTAACGACCATTACCTCGCGGTGTTCGATGGCGCGACCGACAAATCCGGCAAAACCTACGACGGCAAAAAAGGCGGACGGGTCAGCCGCGACATCATCCAGGGCGTTTTCCAGGAGCTGCCGCCAAACACCGAAAAAGCCGAAATCCTGAAGCGTATCAACGACAAATATCAAGAATTCTATAACGCGAACACCGATATCGACTTCGCCAAAGAGCCGCTGTTCCGTCCGACCGCAACACTCATCTGGTACAACCTCGATACCAACGAACTGGTCGCCATCGGCGATTCCAAAGCGCGCATCGACGGCAAGAACTACAACGACGAAGCCAAACTGGTTGACATCTTAAACAGCGACCTGCGCGTCAAAGTCATCAAGACCCTCGGCCTCAGCGATGACCAAGTACGCGCCGAAGACCTCGGCCGCTTCTATATCCTGCCGCTGTTGCAGCGCCAAGCCGAATTCCAGAACAACCCGCAGGCGCCGGAAGCCTTCCAGTTCTGGGCAATCGACGGCTTCCCCATCCCGCCGGAAAAACTGCGCGTGTGGAAATTTGAAAAAGCGCCGCAAACCATCGAACTCAGCTCGGACGGCTACGAAACTTACCCGCCGGAAGCGACCATCGACAGCTACGAAAAAACGCTGAAAGAAGAACTGGCGAGCGACCCGATGCGCATCACCCACCCCTCCACCAAAGGCGTCAGCAAAGACAATTACAGCTTCGACGACCGTGCGGTGCTGATTTACCAGCGTCAATAACACGCCGTGATGCGAAACATCCGGAAACCGCCGATTGCGGCGGTTTCCTTTACGCCTAGGTGAAGATGGTTAGGCAAAAATGGCAAATTGGTTTACCATTTCTTGCGTCAGGCCGCTATCGATGGCAATATGTCGTCGCTATGATTAACCAAAGTGCCCTGTTTTACCCGCGCGGTGCGCTGTTTAGGTTCATCACTTCGCTGACACGGCGAAGATCCATCATTCTTCAGGGTTAAGGAGCTAAAAACATGAAAACCACTTTTCGCTGGTATGGCGAAGGCAATGACACCGTCACCCTCGAACAAATCCGCCAGATTCCGAGCATGAGCGGCGTCGTTTGGGCGTTGCATGACCTCGCGGCGGGCGAGGTCTGGCCGGAGACGCGCATCGCTGAAGTCAAGGCGCAGGCGGCGCAGCACGGCCTCAATATTGATGTCGTCGAGAGCGTCAACGTGCACGAGGCGATCAAGCTCGGCACGCCTGAGCGCGAGCAGTACATTGAGAACTATAAGGAAAGTCTGCGCAATCTGGGCAAACACGGGGTGAAGGTCGTCTGCTACAACTTCATGCCGGTGTTTGACTGGATGCGCACCGACCTTTTTCACCCGATGGCTGATGGCGCGACCGCCTTGTTTTACGACGCCTCGGCGATGGAAGGCTTGGATCCCAAAGCCTTGGTGAAAAGCGTGGAAGAAGGCTCGAACGGCTTGACCCTGCCCGGCTGGGAGCCGGAGCGCCTCGCCCATCTGGACAAGCTGTTCGACGCCTACAAGTCGGTGAGCGAAGACGATTTACGCCGCAACCTCAAGTATTTCCTCGAAGCCATCATCCCCACCGCCGAGCAGGCGGGCATCAAGATGGCCATTCACCCGGACGATCCGCCGTTTTCCATTTTTGGCCTGCCGCGCATCGTCAAAAACTACGCCGATCTCAAGGCGATTCTGGAGATGGTCGAGAGCCCCAGCAACGGCCTGACGCTGTGCAGCGGCGCGCTTGGCCCGAATCCGGACAACGATCTGGTGCAGATGATTCATGACTTCCACGACCGCATTCCTTTTGCGCACATCCGCAACATCAAGCGCTTCCCCAACGGGGATTTCATCGAAACCTCGCACATGAGCAGCGACGGCTCGCTCGATATCGCCGCCATCGTCCGCGCTTATCACGACGTTGGCTTTAAAGGCTACTACCGCCCCGACCACGGCCGCCACATTTGGGGCGAGCAATGCCGTCCCGGCTACGGCCTTTACGACCGCGCGCTGGGCATCATGTACATCCAGGGCGTGTGGGATATGTGCGAGAAAGCGGCACGGGGGCAGGCATGAAACTCACCCTGAACGCCCTGCAAGACAAAGCCTGGTGGCAGGAGCGCGGTTACCAGTTGCCGCTCTATGACATCCCGCGCGTGCGCGCCGCGACCTTCAGCGCGCCACGCTGGCTGCACCTCGGCGCGGGCAACATCTTCCGCGCCTTTCTCGCCCACGCGCAGCAGCGCCTGCTCAACCAGCGCGACGCCGAAAGCGGCATCATCGTCGCCGAAGGCTTCGACCCGGAAATCATCGAAAAAGCCTACCGCCCCTGCGACAACCTGAGCATCTTCGTCCGCCTCAAAGGCGACCGCACGCTGGACAAAATCGTCCTCGCCAGCGTCGTCGAATCGCTGACCATGCGCGATGACTTCGAGCGCCTGCACGACATCGCCGCCGCCCCCAGCCTGCAAATGATCAGCCTGACCATCACCGAAAAGGGCTACGCCATCAAAGACCGCGACGGCGCTTACTACCCCGCCGTTGCCGCCGATTTCAAAGATGGCACCGCCCGCCCGCAAAGCTACATCGGCAACATCGTCGCCTTGCTGCACGCGCGCTGGCAGGCGGGTGGCGCGCCGCTCGCGCTGGTCAGCATGGACAACATGTCGAAAAACGGCGAAAAACTGCGCGCCGTCATCCTCGAATTTGCCCGTGCCTGGCAAGCCGCCGGGCACGTCGCGCCCGAATTTATCGCCTGGCTGGAGAGCGACCAGGTCGCCTTCCCCTGGACGATGATCGACAAAATCACGCCACGCCCCGACCCCGGCATCGCCGAACGCCTGCGCGCCGATGGCCTCGACAACATCGACGCGGTGATTACCAGCAAAAACACCTACATCGCGCCCTACGTCAATGCCGAAGAACTCGAATACCTCGTCATCGAAGACGACTTTCCCAACGGCCACCCGCCGCTGGAACAGGCGGGTGTCCTCTTTGCCGACCGCGACACCGTGAACAAAGTGGAGACGATGAAAGTCACCACCTGCTTGAACCCCATCCACACCGCGCTCGCCATCTACGGCTGCCTCCTCGGCTACACCAGCATCCACGCCGAAATGCAGGACGCCGAACTGCTGGCGCTCGCGCGCGCCGTCGGCTACCGCGAAGGGCTGCCGGTGGTCGTCAACCCCGGCATCCTTGACCCGCAAACCTTCATCGACGAAGTCGTGAACGTACGCCTGCCCAACCCCTACATCCCGGACACGCCGCAGCGCATCGCCACCGACACCTCGCAAAAACTCGCTATCCGCTTCGGCCAGACCATCAAGGCACACGGCGCGAACGCGGGCGCGCTCACCGCCATCCCGCTGGTGCTCGCTGGCTGGTGCCGTTACCTGCTCGGCGTCGATGACAACGGCCAGCCGTTTGCGTGTAGCCCCGACCCGCTGCTCGAAAGCGCGCAGGCCAAACTGCAAGACGTGCGCGTCGGCAGCGATAACCTGGGCAACGTGCGCGAACTCTTGCAAGACAGCGCCATCTTCGGCGTCGAACTCTACGCGGTCGGCCTCGGCGAGAAAATCGAAGGCTACCTGCGCGAAATGCTCGCGGGCAACGGCGCGGTGCGGGCGACGCTGAAAAAACACCTCGCATAAAACCGTAGGGTGGGGCTTGCCCCACCGCCGCGCCGCCAGAAATACAGCAGTTTGTAGGTTGGGTTAGCGAGGAACGAGCGTAACCCAACACTGTTTTGTTGGGTTTCTTGCTACGCAAGCTGTTCCAGTCGGCTTCGTCTCACCCAACCTACACACTAAAACGCCGTAGGGTGGGGTTAAGCGACAACTCCGCTGCCAAACAAAACCGCCCGAAACTATTATCCCAACGGTGGGTCAAGACCCACCCTACAACCTAACCCTATGAAAAACATCGCACTCCTCGGCGAATGCATGATCGAACTGAACGGCCAGCCCTTCGGCGACATGCGCCAAACCTACGGCGGCGACAGCCTCAACACCGCCACCTACCTCGCGCGTGTCGCCCCGCCGGATGCCGTTCGCGTCCACTATCTCACCGCCCTAGGCGATGACCCGCTTAGCCGCGGCATGCAAGCGCGCTGGCAAGCCGACGGCATCGACACCCGCCACGTCTTGACCGATCCGGCGCGCCAGCCCGGACTCTACCTCATCCAGCTTGATGCGGCGGGCGAGCGCACCTTCCTCTACTGGCGCAACCAGTCGGCGGCACGCTACCTGCTCCAACACCCCGACTGGCCGCAACTCGACGCCGCCCTCGCCCACTTTGACGCCATCTATCTGAGCGGCATCAGCCTCGCCATCCTGCCGCCTGCCGACCGCGAGCGCCTCACCGACCGCCTTGCCGCCTGCGCCACCCAAGGCGTACAAATCCTCTTTGACGGTAACTACCGCCCGGCGCTGTGGCAAAACCGCAGCGAAACCCGCGCCACCTACGCTCGCCTGCTGCCGCACGTTCACTTGGCGCTGATGACCGACGACGACGAACGCGCGCTGTGGGACGACGCCGACATAGAAGCCACCATCGCCCGCCTACAAACGGCAGGCGTCAAAAACATCATCATCAAACGCGGCGCAGAAGGCGCGCTGTACGCAGCAGGCGACGAACGCATCGCGGTTGCCGGTGAGCGCGTCGCGCGCGTCATCGACACCACCTCGGCAGGAGATGCCTTCAACGCCGGCTACCTCGCCCGCTACCTGCAAGGCGCCGAGCCGGAGGCATGCTGCCGCGCAGGCAACCACCTCGCCGCCACCGTCATCCAGCACAAAGGCGCGATTATTCCGGCAGAATACTGCCGCCTGGAAGCGTAGGGTGGGGCTTGCCCCACCGCATCAGCCAAAAATATTAAACCCATCCGGCCATTCATCGCCGCAACCCAACCTACGGAGCATCCATGAATATCGAAACTCTCACCCCCCGCCTGCAAGCGCTGAAAATTGTCCCGGTCATCGCCCTTGAGCGCGCCGAAGACGCGGTGTCGCTCGGCGCAGCGCTGTTGCAAAGCGGCATTCCTGCCGCCGAAATCACCTTCCGTACCGCCGCCGCCATTGACGCCATCCGCCGCCTGCGCGACGCCCAGCCGGAAATGCTCATCGCCGCCGGTACCGTTTTGAACGCCGCCCAGGCGAAAGCGGCGCAACAGGCGGGCGCGGATTTCATCGTCAGCCCCGGTTTCAACCCGAACACCGTCAAAGCCTGCCAAGACCTCGGCATCGCCATCACCCCCGGCATCAACAACCCGACCGCCATCGAAGCCGCACTCGAACACGGCATCACGACCGTCAAATACTTCCCGGCAGAAGCCAGCGGCGGCCTCAAAATGCTCAAAGCGCTGCTCGCGCCCTATGCCATGCTGCAAGTCATGCCGACCGGCGGCATCGGCCCCAACAACATCCGCGACTACCTCGCACTGAAAAACGTCATCGCCTGCGGCGGCTCGTGGATGGTAGAAAAAACACTGCTTGACGCCCAAAACTGGGAAGAAATCGCCCGCCTCGCCCGCGAAGCCGTCGCACTGGTACGGGGCGATTAAGAGCGCCATGCATAGCGTGGGGATTGTCCCAACTGCATGAACCATGGCGCGCACAGGGACGCAGGTTGGGTTAGGGCCGCAGGCCGTAACCCAACAGGCGGTGCCGCGAAGCTACGGTTTTATCGTGGCGGTGGGGCAAGCCCCACCCTACGCTATCGAAACATTCAATGGAAACGGCGCGTGCAGGGACGTGGGTTGGGTTAGGCCGCAGGCCGTAAGCCAACAGGCGGTGCCGCGAACCGGCGGGTTTATCGTGGCGGTGGGAGAAGCGCCACCTGCGCGAAACGCTGGGCAAAACGGTCAAGCGGCTGTAGATTGCCCACCTCCCACTGCCGGATAAAGCCCATGCATATCAACCCCCACGGCTAGCTCGATGCCGCCCATTTGCAGCGTCTGATAATGTGTGCGTTTTGGGCTGATTTGATAGGTACTGCGCTTCAACGCCGCCTGAACCTTGCCGCGGCTGTAACCAGTAATGTGGCAAATATCACGGATACCGCCAACGGGCGGTCATCTTCCAAATCAGCCTATACGCATGGGAATGGCAGCCCTGATAGTTTTGAGGTTGTGGTCGCCGACAAACTGCCTGCAACAGTTCTTACATCCGTTGCCTTTATCTTTGTCTACCATGCCCCAGCATACATTTCAAGACACTACTCTCTGACGCATACATTGAGAAAGCGGTTTTGACAATGCGCCGTATAAATCCAGTGCTGGGATAAATATACATACAGCTGAGCGCTCGTAGTGTATGTATATTTCACTCCCACTCAATCGTCGCCGGCGGTTTGCCGCTGACGTCATACACGACGCGGTTGATGCCGCGCACCTCGTTGATGATGCGGTTGGAAACGCGCCCGAGCAGGCTGTAGGGCAACTCCGCCCAATGCGCGGTCAT
>CAURAS010000065.1:0-7669 GCA_963522865.1 uncultured Cardiobacterium sp. | reverse complement strand
CGGCAAAGACATCGCCGAAACCCGCGCCGACAAAGTAAAAAAACACTACCAGCTCGGCAACCAGTTCGGCGTACAAGGTACCCCAGCCATCATCACCCCAAAAGGCGCACTCATCCCCGGCTACTACAAACCGGACGACCTCCTGAAAATGCTGCAAAAAGAAGCCTCGACCTAAATCACAAAGCGTCCGCCAGGACGCTTTTTCATACCGGTTTACATACACATCGAGCGCTCAGCTGTATGTATAATCCCGTAAAGCCCGAACAGACGCCCCGCCATGTACCACCTCATCGAAAGCGCCGACTACCCCACCCTGCTGGCCCGCTACCTCCAAGACTACGACCACTACAGCCGTGCCGACCCGCTCGGCGACCTGCCGCTCATCGTGCCGACCCTGCCGGTGGGCAACATCCTCATCCAGACCCTGGCCAGCACACACGGCATCGCCGCCGGCATCACCCTGCGCCTCTGGTACAACTACGAATGGATGCTGATCGAGCGCATCACCGGCAAAAGCCGGCACAGCAGCCAGGCGCCGCTCAGCAAAACCGCCATTCGCTGGGAACTGTTCAGCTACCTTTACCAAAACGGCAACGCCATCCTTGCCGACCGCGCACATCCGCAGCACGACCTGCTACGCGACCTCTACCCCGGCATCGACACCATCACCCACGACCACACCCACCGCCTCTGGATTTACAGCGGCCAGCTCGCCGAGCTCTACACCGCCTACCTCAACCAGCGCCCGAAATGGCTCACCGCCTGGCAAAGCGCCGACCCGCTACCGCTGGATAACCTCCTCAAAGGCGATGCGCTCAAAACCCTCCCGCCTACCCTCGCCGACCACTACCGCGCCGCCTACCGCCAACAAAGCCGCCTCTGGCACGACCGCTTCGCCGCCGTCCACGCCGAACGCGAACGCCGCCGCGCCGCCTTCTGGCACGCCCTCGAAACCCGCGAAAGCGCGCGCCGCCTGCTCCCGCCCTACATCCCCGTCTTCGCGCCGACCCACATGCGTGCCGCCGAACACGAATTCATGCGCCGCCTCGGCACCTACACCAACCTCAGCCACTACCACCTCACCGCCAGCAACGGCTACATCGACGACATCGTCGATAGCCGCTGGCTACGCGAACTCAAACGCCGCAGCCCCAGCTACGCCAGCGCCAAACACTACGACCACGGCCACCCCCTCGTCTCCCGCTACGGCAAAGAACAGCGCGACCTCGCCACCCTCCTCCACAAAGACAGCGACCCCGAACAACTCCACGCCGACCCCGTCCCCCCGCACAACCTCCTCAGCGCCCTACAAAGCGAAATCCGCGAACTGCGCGAAGACCACGTCGCCGCCTACCTTGCCGAAAACCTCGGCGCTGCAAACGACGACAGCCTGCGCATCCACGGCTGCCACAGCCTACAACGCCAATGCGAAACCCTGTGCAGCGACATCATCGCTTGGCTGAACGCCGACACCAGCCGCCGCCTCTCCGACATCTACATCCACCTGCCCGACCCCGCCGCCGAACAAACCATCCTGCGCGCCACCTTCCCGCCAGGTGGCGACTACGACGGCACCCGCCTGCCCGCGCGCCTCATCGGCGTTACCGAAAACCCGGCGGAAACCCTCTGGCGCTCCCTCGCCGGACGCTACACCCTAATCAGCGGCCGCTTCGACGCCCCGACCGTCCTCGACTGGCTGCACAACGAAGACACCTGCCGCAGCCTCGGCATCAGCGCCGAACACATGCAACGCATCACCGCCGCCCTCATCGCCGCTGGCTACAAACGCGGCTACGACGGTGCCCACCTCCAGCCAACCCTACACGCAGACGACCACGACCACCGCTACACCTACACCTACGCGCTCAACCGCCTCATCGCCGGCGTCCTCACCCCCGACGCCGACCACTACCTCGAAGCCGTCCCCCAAAGCGGCCTGACCCTCGCCGACCTGCCCGCGCTCGAAGCCCTCGCCACCCTCGCCGAAGACCTGCACGAACTACGCACCCTGCAAGCACAAAACACCCCGGCACAAACCTGGCTAGAAAACCTGCGCGCCACCCTGCGCGACGCCTACACACACGCGCAAAACAGCCCCGCCTGGCAAACCCTCGACCAAGCGCTGGACGACCTACAAAACCAACTCGCCGCACACCAAGCCCTCGCGCCACAAAACACAGAACACTACCTGCCGCTCAAATTCATCCTCGAAAACATCGAAACCCAACTGGCCGCCCAACAAAACAGCAGCGAACCCAGCGGCGTCATCACCATCGGCAGCCTCAAAAACCTGCGCAACCTGCCGGGCAAACTCCTCGTCTTCATGAACGCCGACCGCGACCGCTACCCGGCGCGACAAAACGACGAACGCTACAACCTCATCCACCTCGATAAGCCGCGCCCCGGCGACAACAACCGCGAACACGAAGACCTCGGCGCGCTACTCGACCTCATCAGCCACGCCGGCGAAGCCCTCTGGATCTACTACAACAGCCACCGCGACAACCAAACCCAACCGCCCGCCAGCCCCATCCAAGAACTCCTGCAATACCTCGACGAACAACGCGAACGCGCCCGCCAACACCTGCGCGACAACGGCCAGGCAGACGCCGCACAAAACCTGCCGCGCGACTACCACCGCGAACACCCCGCCGACCCCTTCCAGCCCGACGGATACGAAACGCACCCCGCCCCGCTGTGGACAAAAATCCGCGCGACGCTGGAACAAAAAGCCCCTCCTCCCTCGCAGAACGAGCCCCTCTCCCTTTGGGACACGCAGCGCTCGTGCGAAGCGCGAGAGAGGGGTTGGGGTGAGGGCCTGAACCCAAACGAACAAACAAAACCTGCTTCATCCCTCGGGGATGGGGGTGGGGTTCGCCCGCAAACCGCGCTGCCCGATAGCCATACCCCGCACCTCGAAACCCTCGCCAATATGCCCCCCTCCCCCTGTGGGGGAGGGGACAGGGCCCCCATGAAAAAGGCGGATGCCTTTTTCATGGGAACCCGGGGTGGGGGCAGCAAACCCGCCGCGTCAGCGACCATGACCAACCAACCCACTTACATACACCCTGAGCGCTCAGGCGTATGTATAACCCAACCCTTCCTCCCCCTCCAGGTCCCGCCCGCCCTGGCCGCCGATGCCGCCCCACAAGCGCCAGAAAACCTCACCCTTGCCCAACTCGTGCGCGACCTACAAAAACCGGCGAGCGCCTACGCGCGCGCGCACCACATCGCCAACACCGCCGCCGAAACCCTGCCGGACAGCCGCGAACCCCTTGCCCTATACGGCCTCAACAACTGGCAGGCCGACCAGCACATCATCACCGCCCTCGAACAAAACCACCCCAACCCGGCGGCGCACATCGCCCGCCTGCCCGCCTACCCCGGCGGCATCAGCGGCCAAATCCAGCTCGAACAGCGCCTTGCCACCTACCGCGCGCGCCAACAAACCCTGCTCACGCAGGCGAACCTCACCACCTGGCCGGCACACCGCGAACAAGCGCTACCCTTCGCCGAACACGCCAGCCTCACCGCGCTGCTGCCAGCGGACAGCGCGACCTGGCCGCGCCTCAGCGCCAGCCGCGCCAAACCCAAACACCACGCGCGCTACTGGCTCGAACACCTCGCCTGGAACGCGACGGGCGCGCGCGGCACAACTCTCATCCACTACGCCGACGACACCCTGCTCCGCCTTGCACCCTTGCCCGCCGCCGAAGCCCTGCGCCAACTGCGACAATGGCTCGCCGTGCGCGAACATATCCAAAAAACCCTGTGGCTCGCTCCGCTCGAACTGATGCAACCCTACCTCGAAGCCCTCAACAGCGACAAAGCTACCGACAAACAGACGGCACTCATCCGCGCCTGGATTGACGACGACCGCGAAAAACACGACAGCGGCGACCTCTGGCGCCACCTCTGGCGCGGCAACGAAGACGCCCTTGCCGCGACCATCGCCGCCGCCCTCACCACCCATGCCCCGCTCCTGCAACCGCTCCTGACGCACAGCGAAACCTCGGACGCGGTATAAAGCTATACATACACCTGAGCGCTCAAGGTGTATGTATAGCTATCTCATTACCAAAAAAACCGCCTACATGAGGCGGTTTTTTTATTGGCATAGCGGCGATTACAGGCGCATCGGCATGATGACATAGCGCACGCCTTCGTCGTCGCTGCTGGTAATCAGGCAAGGGCTGCTACCGTCGGCGATGTGTAGCTGTACGTTGTCGCCGGTGATGGTGGCGATGGCATCAATGAGGTAGTTGATATTCAGCGCCACTTCTAATTGCAATCCCTGCGGATTGACGATGTCCAGCGCTTCTTCGACGGTTTCGTTCTCGAGGTTACGCGCGGCGAGGTGCAACTTGGCTTCGCTGAAGGTAAGGCGAATGCCGTCATGACGGTCAAGCAGCAGCACTTTGGCGCGTTGCAACGATTCAAGGAAGGCCTGGCGCGAGACCAGAACCGGCGTTTCCTGCACGGGCGGCAGCACTTGCTCGTAGTTGGGGAAGGTGCCGTCAATCAGCTGGCTGGTGAGGCGGTAGCCCCCCAGGGTCAGGCTCAGCTGGCGTTCGCCGAGATTTAAGACTACCGGCTGGCTCACGCGCCCAAGCAGCTTAATCAGCTCGCTCACGCCTTTTTTCGGCACGATGAGGTTGGTGAGCGCGGCTGACGTTTGCAGGGCGCTACGCGCGCAGGAGAGGCGGTGGCCGTCGGTGCTGACCGCGTGGATGGCATTGCCTTCCTCGACCACGTTCAGGTACATGCCGTTCAGGTAATAACGCACGTCTTCGCTCGCCATCGAAAAGCGCACTTTCTGCATGATATCGTGCAGGGCGCGGCTGTCGGTTTCGATGCGCCGGTCCATGTCGGCCTCGGCCAGCGCCGGGAAGTCTTCGGCGGGCAGGGTGGCAATGCGGAAGACGCTACCCGCGGCCTTCACCAAAAGCTGCTCTTTTTCCAGCGAGCAGTAGATGGTTGCCTGCGCCGGTAAGTGGCGCACCACGTCCAGCAGTTTACCTGCCGGGACGGTGATGGCACCTGGATCTTCCACATTCAGCTCGTGCAGGAGGATTTGCAGGGTCACTTCGGTATCCGTGCCTTTGAGCAGCAGACTGTTGTCTGCGCCCGCTTGTAAGAGGGCATGGCTCAGAATGGGCTTGGTGGTCTTGCGTGCCACGATGCCACTGATGTCTGCCAGCGGCTCAAGGAACTTCTCTTTCACGATGCTAAATTTCATATATAGACCTCTTATTTAAATATTCGTCGTCATAGTCGTTTTGGCGGATAAGTGGAGAAACGACTTAGCTCTGTGTAGTGTAAAGGAAAAATGTGATGCTGGCATGTGGAAAAACGGTGGACAACTCGGTGGATAGCGTGTGGATAACTTTACCCTGGGGGTGCTGAAAAAGTTATCCCCCGTTTATCCAGCGAGTTGTCCACAGCTTGTCCACCGTCTATCCACAATCCTCAGGCCGTAATAATAGTTCTAATGTTTTCATACTCTTCGCGGAAGCGAGGTTCACTCTGCCGCCGTTTTTCCATGTTCTCGACGGCATGCATCACCGTGCTGTGATCCTTGCGTTGGTATGCCTGGGCGATGGATTTCAGCGAGAGGTCGGTTAGCTCGCGCGTCAGTGCCATCGCCAACATGCGCGGCTCGGCAAAAATTTTTTTACGGCTGCGCGAGAGCAGGTCGTCATCACTGATACCGTAATACTGGGCGACGATGCGCTGGATGTTATCAACGCTCGTCTGCTTTTTCTGCGCCTGCAACAGGTCATAGAGTGCCGCCTGCGCGACTGACAAGGTCGCCGGGACGTCGTTTTTCAGGACGCGGCACTGGAAGATGAGCTTTTTCAGCGCGCCTTCCAGATCGCGCACGTTGGACTCGACGTTTTCAGCGATGAAATAGGCAACTTCATCCGGCAGGGTGAAGTGCTGTTCTTTGGCCTTGCTTTTTAAGATGGCAAAGCGCGTTTCCGGCTCTGGGGTGCGCACCGAGACCGACAGCCCCGCACCGAAACGCGATTTTAGTCGTGCCTGCAAACCTTCGATTTCCTTCGGGTAGCGGTCGCAGGTCATGATGATTTGCCGCTTCTTGTCGATAAGTTCGTTGAACGTATGGAAAAACTCCGCCTGTGATTGTTCCTTGCCGCCCAAGAACTGCACGTCGTCGATGAGCAGCGCATCAACGTTGCGCAAGCGGTTGGCAAAGGCGCGCTGCGACTTGCCAGAGATGGAAGCGATGAATTCATTGACAAACTGCTCGGCGCTCATATACATCACCGCAGCGCGCCCATTACGGCGCATGGCATTGCCGACGGCGTGCATCAGGTGCGATTTGCCGAGGCCAGTCGCGCCGTAGATGAGTAGCGGGTTGCTGTCAGCCATGAAGACGCCGCTGGAGACGCGTTCGGTGGCGGCAAAGGCTTCCTTGTTTGAAGGTGCAGCGATGAAGTTGTGGAACTGGTAATCGCTGATGAGGTTGCTCTCAAACGGCGCGGGCGTGGTCGGGTCGGCAACAAACAGGTCGGGCGTAGTGGCTACTTCGATTTTTACCTTCTTCACGCCCTTGTTGCCGAGGAACATCTGCAATGCTTCAAACAGCGACTTGCGGATTTGCTCGCAGGCAAACTTGTTCGGCGCGAGCAGCACCCATTCCTTCTCGCTTTTGGCCTTGAGCGTGAGGGAGGCAAGGACGAGGTTATCGTCTTTCGAGCATAGGGGCGCCATCATGTCGAGTACGCTTTGCCAGAGCAGCAGCGCCTGTTCGTAGTGTTGGGTTTCAGGCATGGGAGAACCTTGCGCACAGGGCGCTTTTGAGGAGGTTGAAGGTCAGGAGAAAATCCGCCGCTTTGCCGAGGACGGGATCGGGTAGTTCCGCCCCCGGCGCTTCCGGCAGGGTATCGAGCATATAGCCAATTTTGGCACGCACAGCGTCATCCGGGGCAAGTGCATGCAAATACTGGTAATGTTCATGGTCGGCGACAAGGATTTGATCAAAGTCGCGGAAATCTTCCAGGGTGAAGCGTCGCGCACGCAGGTCATCAATCGGCATGGCATGGGCGCGCATCACCTGGCAGGCGCGCGGGTCGGGCGGATCGCCGATACAGAAATCGTGGGTGGCGGCAGAATCGACGGTAATGTCATTCCTGCCTGCCGCGTTGAGCAATGCGCGGGCGATACCTTCCGCCATTGGCGAACGGCAAATGTTGGCCGTGCAGACCATCAGTATTTTCATGAGAGTTCAGAAAGTTGGGTTAAGTGCGGGGGAATCGGTGCGTAAACGCTTAGGTAAATCTGGCGCGCAGGGCGGTGTCCAGCAGGGTGAAGGTGCGCTCAAAATCCGCCGTGTCGCCGTAGTACGGATCGGGTAGCTCCGCCCCCGGCGCTTCCGGCAGGGTATCGAGCATGAAGCCGATTTTCGCGCGTGCGGCCTCGTCGGGGGCGAGTGCCGTCAGGTGGCGGTGATGACCGCGGTCGGCGACGAGAATCCGGTCAAAGGCGTAGAAATCTTCCGGGATAAAGGGACGGGCGCGCAGGTCGTCAATCGGCATGTTGTGCGCGCGCATGACGCGGCGGGCGCGCGGGTCGGGAGCGTCACCGGTGTGGTAGGCGTGGGTCGCGGCGGAATCGACGCTAATGTCGTCGCGCTTGGCCGCTTTCA
>CAURAS010000064.1:0-7706 GCA_963522865.1 uncultured Cardiobacterium sp. | reverse complement strand
CGCCTCGTTACCGGCATCCACAACGAAGACACCATCGAACAATACCGCATCAACGGCATCCGCCTCGGTCGTCTCCTCTACCAAGGCCGCTGGTTCGATCCGCAGGCGCTGATGCTGCGCGAAAGCGCGCAACGCTGGGTTGCCAAAGCCATCACCGGCGAAGTCACCCTCGAACTGCGCCGCGGCAACGACTACTCCATCCTGAACACCGAATCACCGAACCTCACCTACGTGCCGCAGCGCCTTTCCATGGAAAAAATCGAAAACGCGCCCTTCACCCCTACCGACCGCATTGGTCAGCTGACCCTGCGCAACCTCGACATCAGCGATACCCGCGGCAAACTGGCGCTGTACCTGGAAACCGGCCTTATCACGAACGGTAACGACAGCGCCGTACCACGCCTCGGTCAAGACGACTGACTCCCATCCACGCAAAGCATTCAACCGCCAGAAAAGCCGCGCCCCCTCTGTTCCAGAGGGGGCGCGCCAGGCGTGTTTATCATTCGGTGAGAGGGATAGCGCCGCACCGCACCTCGTGATTTACATACACTTGAGCGCTCGAGGTGTATGTATATTAATCATGGGCAAACCAGCTGGCGGGGGGCTGTGCCAGCATCGCCTTGAGGTTTTCGCTGCACAACCAGGCCGTCGTGCCGTCATCCAGATAATGCGCGTGGTGGAAAGTGTTATAGCCGCCGAGGGTATAGCGCTTGCCGTCAAGCATGAGGGTTAGCGGGCGCGGGTTAGGCGGCGCTTTGAGCGCGGCCAGTAGTTGCGGGCTGTGGCAGGCAGCGAGAATATCCAGCATTTGTTCGGCGCGACCGGGGCGGATGGCGCGTCCGTCGCTTTCCCAGCCAGCGGGCGTGCGCGTGAGGGTAATGGCGCTGTCTTTTTGCGCAAGGTGAATATGCTGCACCGTCGCCGGTTCGAGAAAGCGGTTGCTGCGCTCTAGGCGGATGTTGAGGATGATGAACAGGAGCAGCAGTGCGCTCCAACAGACGAGCGCGGCACGGACGGGCGTTTTCATGACGGTTCTCCAGTGGCGTGTGGCGTGGATGGAATGTCCGTTTACATACACTTCGAGCGCTCAGGTGTATGTATAGCAATCCTCCCAAAGCCTCATGCGGCGGTGCGCCTGGTATGAGGCTTTATGAGTATCGCGATAAACGGTGGTGCTTCTTATCGCTGCACCCGCCTGACGCTCGCGATGTCTTTGACTTGGGCGATGCGGTCGATGACGCGCGAGAGCTGCTCCATGTCGGTGATTTCCAGGCTGAAGCTGCCGTAGATGCGGTTGCGGTTGTCCTGTTGCATTTTGACGTTGAGGATCGGGATTTTTTCGTTGGCCAGTATTTGGCTGATGTCGCGCAGGAGGTGCGGGCGGTCGAAGGCTTCGATGGCGATATCGACCGCGAATTGGCCGGCGGCGTTTTGGTTCCAGTGGACGTCCATGATGCGTTCCGGGTGCGCTTTGGCGAGGTGTTGCAGGTTGGGGCAGTCGCTGCGGTGGATGTTTACGCCTCTACCCTGGCTGATGAAGCCGGTGATGGCCACCGGCGGCACCGGTTGGCAGCAGGTGGCGAAGTTCACCAGCAGGTTATCAACGCCGGCGACGTCGATGTTTTGTCGGCTTTGTTTGCGCGGCGCTTTGACCGGGATGCGGGCGAGGCGTTCGTCCAGCGTTGGTTGTTCGGCGTTTTTTTGTTGGCGCAGGGAGAGTTCGTGGATGACGCCGAGGACGCCGATGTCGCCAAAGCCGATGCCCGCGTAGAGGTCGGTGATGCTGTGGGTGTTGAAGTGTTGCGCGAGTTCGTTTAGCAGTTTGCTGTCCGGGGTGATGCCGAGGCGGCGGCTTTCGCGTTCGAGCATTTCTTGGCCGACTTGGACGCTTTTTTCTTTTTCGAGTTTTTTGAAGTAGCTGCGCACTTTGGCTTTGGCGCGCGCGCTTTGTAGGTAGCCGAGGTGGTCGTTCAGCCAGTCGCGGCTGGGGTTGGCTTCTTTTTGGGTGAGGACTTCGACGCTGTCGCCGTTTTTCAGCGCGGTGGTGAGCGGCACGATTTGGCCGTTCACTTTGGCGCCGCGGCAGCAGTGGCCGAGCTGGGTGTGGATGTGGTAGGCGAAATCGAGCGGGGTCGCGCCTTCGGGCAGGTCAACAACGCGCCCTTGCGGCGAGACGGCGTAAACGCGGTCGCGGAAGGCTTCGTTTTTGAACTGGTCAAAGACGACGTCGCCCCGGTTGTGGTCGCCGCTTTCGATCATCCGCCGCAGCCATTCGATTTGTTGCTCGAACTGTTTGCTGTGGCGGATGCCTTTTTCTTTGTAGAGCCAGTGCGCGGCAACGCCAAGCTCGGCGTGTTCGTGCATTTTGCTGGTGCGGATTTGCACTTCGATGACGCGGTTTTCCGGGCCGATGAGCGAGGTGTGCAGCGACTGGTAGCCGTTCGCCTTGGGGTGGGCGATGTAGTCGTCAAATTCTTCGGCGATGGGCTGCCACAGTTCGTTCACCACCGACAGGGTGTGGTAGCAGTCGGCTTCGGTCTCCACTTCGACGCGCACCGCGCGAATGTCGTTCAACTGCTCGAAGCGCAGGCCTTTGCGCTTCATTTTCAGGTAGATGCTGTTGATGTGTTTGACGCGACCATAGAGGCGTTTGACGGTGACGCCCGCGTCGGTGAGTTTGTAGCGCAGGAGGTCGATGATGCGCGCGATATAGCGCTCGCGATCAACGCGCTTGCCTTCGAGCTCGCCGGAGATTTCCTGATAAATGTCCGGCTCAAGGGTGCGCAGCGCGCGGTCTTCCAGCTCCCATTTGAGCTGGGCGATGCCGAGGCGGTTGGCGAGCGGCGCCAGCAGGTCGCGCGTTTGCAGGGCGAGACGCTGTTGCTCGGCGGCGCTGTACTGGTTCATGTGGCGCATCAGCACGACTTGCAGCGCCAGTTTCAAGATAACGGCGCGCATATCGCTCGCCATCGCCAACAGCATTTTGCGCAGGCGCTCAAGGTCGCTTTGCTCCTGCTCGTGCAGATGGTCAATGAGGGAGAGGTCATCCAGCGCTTGCAACAGCGGGGTGACGGCCTTGCAGGGGCTTGCGGCGAGCGCTTCGGCATCAAGGTGCTTTTCCCGCCACGGCGCGACGAGCAGCCCGGCGGCGAGCAGGCTGGCGTCGCCACGCAGGTCGAGCAGGAGTTTGATGAGCATCTGGCTGCGTTCGTCCGGCGGGGTCGGGGTTTGGGCGGCCAGTTCCCAGGCAGCGGCGATGAGCGCGCGCGCAGCGGTGTCGGTGTAGTGTTCTTGGGCGTCGATGAGCCAGGCGGGACGGGTGGCGGTGTTCATGCGTGGATTTCCGGGCGGTGGGTTTATGCCCCCATTATGCAAAATCGCGTGCCGGGCTGCATCCCGCGTTGCTTTCCGGCGGTTTTTACATACAGCTTGAGCGCTCAAGGTGTATGTAAATGGCATGCGGCGTTTGCCGTTGACACGGCTGGGGTGCGAATGACAAACAGCGCCCGGTCAACACCATCAAACAGGTTGCAAAGCGCGGCAGTCTGACAGAACCGCCAGCCCTGCCCTATAATCATCTCCCGACATTACCACCCGTAAAGGTTGCACATGGAAATACCAACCCCTTGGGGCATCCAGATAGGCGATTACCTCAGTGGCAACGCCGAAATCCCCGCTATCCTCCCCACCGCCAAAACCGGCTTTTGCCTGCACTACGACGCCGCAGACGAAGACCGCGCCATCCATTTCAGTGAAAGCGCCGCGCTCAACCTCATGGCAGAACTGCCCGCCAACAGCCTGCACGTCCACCTCATTGACTACAACATGCGCGTGCGTATCCGCTTTCCCCACCTGAGCGAACTCTTTGCCAGCGGCCTTTGCCGCCACGCGGGCAACAGCGCCGAAGCCGAAAGCCTTTTTAACGACATCGAGCAGCTCGTCCAGCAGCGCCACCGCAACCTGCTCGGCATCCACACCCCCGACCTCATTGCCTACAACCGCCAGAGCGATGACCCGCAGCCCTACCACCTGCTGCTCATCAATGCCGACGACTACCCCGACGAACGCACCTCCTGGAAACGCCTGCAAAACCTCTACCAGGCAGCGGCAGAAGCCGGGGTTTACCTCATCGCCTACACCACGGACAACACCGAGCCCCGCTGTGACGCACGCGACTGGCTCCTTGCCGAACTGCCCGACATCTACCTCCAGCAGGGCAACTGGCACATCCCGCCCGCCACCTGGCCGCTGGCCGAACTGGGCGACCACCTCCGCTTTGAAGCCATAAACCCCAACAAGGCGCAAATCGTCGCCAACATCCTCGCCGCCCAGGAAAAATCCCGCGCCACCGACACCCTGCAAGACTACCTTGACGTCCGCATCGGCACCCTTGAAGACGGACGCACCCCTTTCCATTTCCGCCTGGGCTACCGCGAAGGCAACCACCATGCCATCCTCATCGGAGCCAACGGCAGCGGCAAATCCGCGCTGCTGAACAACCTCATCCTGCGCATCGGCGAAAAATACAGCATCAAGGAAACCCGCCTTTACCTGATGGACTACAAACAGGGCGTGGAATACCAGGCATTCGCCAACCACCCCAGCGTTGAGCGCATCTACCTGGACAACAGCGACATCGCCGCCGGTGAAAACCTCCTTGCCGAATTCGCCGCCACCTGCCAGCAGCGCGGCGAACTCTTCCGCCAGCACGGCACCAAGGACATAGACGCCTACAACCGCCGCTTTCCCAACACCCCGCTGCCGCGCCTCATCCTCATCATCGAAGAATTCCAGGTGATGCTTGCCGACATCATCCGTGGCCAGCGTGTCAATAACCTGCTGAGTACCATCGTCCGCCAGGGGCGCGCCTTCGGCATCCACCTCATCCTTGCCACCCAAAATCTGAGCAACATCAGCCTTGCGCCCGACATCCGCGCTGAAATCGGCCTGCGCATGAGCTTCAAGCTGAACGACACCAGCACCACCCTGCAAATCTTTGAAATGGACAACACCCAGGCAGCCTCCAGCCTGCCACGCTACCACCTGCTTTATAACGACAACTTCGGCCACCGCAGCGCCAACCACGTCGTCCGCACCGACCCGCCGGAAGACATCGCCGCCAGCATTGCCCGTCTGCGCGCCGCACGCAGCCCCGGCGAATGCCTCACCCCGCAAATCGCCACCAGCCCGCCGGAAAGCGCCACGCCACCCCCGGCATCCCCGCCGCCCATCAGCACCAACCCTACCCTTGGCGGCATCTCTGATACCCCTATCGACCACAGCGAAGAAGAAAGACTGTGCGAACAAGTGAAACAAGCGAAACAACCGGGAGACCACACATGAACAAACACCTGCAACGCTGGCAGAACTATGCCGAGTACCACGCCTCGCTCGACAACTACCTGCAATCGCTGCGGCAGTACCAGGCGGATTTGCGGCGGCGTGAAGAAGAAGCGGAGCGGCGGCGTGAAGAAGAAGCGGAGCGGCGGCGTGAAGAAGAAGCGGAGCGGCGGCGCTTGGCGGAGGAGCAGCGGCGGAGGGAAGAAGCGGAGCGGCGGCGCTTGGCGGAGGAGCAGCGGCGGAGGAAAGAAGCGGAGCGGCTTAGAATCCAGGCGCCCCAAACCATTATTGATTGGGCAGTCGCCCGTGGCGTACCAAGGGAAAATTTCCCTGCCAATGCGCAAGCGCTTTTGTCTTGGACAACATTGGATCTGCCCGACCTTCTGAAAGGTAGGCGCCGTTCGGGGAAAAGTGATTTGCCAGAGGCAATAGGTTATTTAACCAATCTAAAAACACTAAATTTATGTGATTTAAATATTTCAAATTTACCATATAGCATTGGTAATCTTGCTAATTTACAGCAGTTAGATTTAAGTTTTAACTCACTGAAAACTCTACCAGACAGTATTGGTAATCTCGCTAATTTACAGGAGTTAGATTTAAGTTCTAACTCACTGCAAAATCTACCAGATAACATTGGTAATCTCACCAATTTGCAGCAGTTAAATTTAATTAGTAACTCACTAAAAAACATACCAGATAACATTGGTAATCTCACCAATTTGCAGCAGTTAAGTTTAGGTGGGAACTCACTAAAAAACATACCAGATAGCATTGGTAATCTGGTTAATTTGCAGGGACTACATTTATATAATAGCTCACTGCAAAATCTACCAGATAACATTGGTAATCTCACCAATTTGCAGCAGTTAGATTTAGGTGGGAACTTACTGCAAAATCTACCAGATAATATTGGCAAACTCGTTAAATTAAAGTATTTAGATTTAGAATATAATTCACTACAAACTCTACCAGATAGCATTGGCAATCTTGCTAATTTGCAGAGGTTGAATTTATATAGAAACTCACTACAAAAACTACCAGATAGTATTGGTAATCTTGTCAACTTAAATTACTTAGATTTATGTGATAATCCATTAACTAAATTACCAATAGGAATAAAAAAACTACGATGCAAAATCAAGCGCGATAATATTTTTACACGCATCATACGATTCTTCTCATGAAAAAGCCCTCCAAATGGCGCATCATCTACACCGGCGATTGCACCGCCATCGGCTACGAAAAAGGGCTGGCGGCGGGCAAGCAGGGGGCGCCCAAATCGCATTTCGGCACGCTTGGCCGCCATTGGCTCAATTACCTCTGGTTTTCGGCTGAATCCGGCAAAAGCTATGCCAAAGGCTATGACAGCGGTTATGAAGCCGGGCTGCGCGTCCGCGAAAACGTTTACCATCAACAAACCACGGAGCACCTTATGGATCTGGAAAGTCTGCGCCGTATTTACGGCAATCTGCAACAGGGCGAAAACAGCCTGCGTGAGAATATCCGCCTGCTCAATCTTGCCCTGGAAAAATACCGCCGCCAGGTACAGGCGGCGAGAGCCGCCGGTTTCCTGCGCGATTACACCGACAGGCTACAAGAAAACCTGCGCCGCCTTGAGGCACGCAAGGAAGAAATGTGCCAGCAACTGACCCTGATGATTGCCGCCCTCGGCCAGGCCAGGGAATACATCAACATCCTGATAGCCAGTAACCAATAATCCGACCGGAGCCCAACATGACCGACGCATACAACGAACTCTCCAACCAGCTTGGCTGGTGCATCACCACCAAGGACGCGCTGGAAGAAATGCGCGCGAGTTGCGCATCTGCCGCCAATAACGTGGATGCCACCCTCAATATCCTGCGCCAGGCAAACTTCCGCGAACTCAATTACCCGCTGGAAGTGGTCTATCCCAAATTTCAGGAAGTCACCCGTGAGCTTTACCGCGAAGTGCTGGAAGTAAACGTGCCCTACATTCAGAAACAAACGACGGCGATTGCCAACATCCTTGACCGCCTTCACAACGAAATGAAGCCCAAATAGCGCACGAAAGCAGGCAAACGCCGTACCAGCTGCGGGGCATCACACTATTTACATACACATCGAGCGCTCAAGTGTATGTAAAAGACACCTTCCCCCGCAGGGGAGCATTTATGAAAAAGGTGCGCCGGGGCGCACCTTATGGTTTTTTGTTTTTATGCTGCGGTTGTCGCTGTGGCGCTCATTGTAGGCCGCGTTGCAGGCGCTCCAGCACTTCGCGCACGTCCACGCTGATGTTTTCCACGGCGGCAAGCGCCTCTAGTTCGGTGCGCACTATGGCTTTGCGCGCGTCGTCCATGCGGCTGACGATGGCGTAGCCGTTC
>CAURAS010000063.1:0-7737 GCA_963522865.1 uncultured Cardiobacterium sp. | reverse complement strand
GCCGCCCGCAGGCGGCTTTTTGTGTTTATTGTTCGTAGTAGGTGTAGCCGCGCAGGCCCGCTTCAAAGGCGTTTACCAGGTGCTGGCGCTCGCCGGCGCTGATGGTGCCGTTGCGTACTGCGCGTTCGGCGGTCTGGCGGAATTGGGCGAGGAGGTTGTTCGGCTGGTATTCGACGTAGCTCAGGACGTCTGCCACCGAGTCGCCTTCGACTTCGCCGACGAAGTCAAAGCTGCCGTCTTCGTTGATGTATACGGAGACGACGTGGGTGTCGCCGAGCAGGTTGTGCAGGTCGCCGAGGGTTTCTTGGTAGGCGCCGACGAGGAATGCGCCGAGGTAGTATTCTTCGCCTTCGCGGATTTCGTGTAGCGGCAGGGCGCGGCTGACTTCGCCGTTTTCCGGGAAGCGGTCGATTTTGCCGTCGCTGTCGCAGGTCATGTCGGCGATGATGCTGTTGCGCGTCGGGCGCTCCAGGTGGCGGTGCAGCGGCACGACGGGGAAGATTTGGTCAATCGCCCAGGCGTCCGGCAGCGATTGGAAGACGCTGAAGTTGCCGTAGTAGATGTCGGCAAGCATGGTTTTGAGTACTTCGGGTTCGGAGAGGGCGTCCGGGTTGCGGTCGGCGATTTTTTGCACTTCCGCCATGATGACCATGAAGATTTGTTCGATTTGCGAGCGGGTGCGCAGGTCGAGCTGGCCGCGCATGAAGCCGTCGCGCGCTTCGTCGCGGTAGTACACGGCGTCGTTGAAGCATTCTTGTACGGTTTTGTCGGAGAGCATGCGGTAGCTTTCCATGAGGTTGTGGACGAGGTCGGAGGCTTTTTCGTCGATGTCGGCAGGCAGCGAGGCGTCGCTGAAGCCGGTGACGTCGAGGATGTTGAACATCAGCACGGTGGAGTAGGCGACGGTGGAGCGCCCGGATTCGGTGACGATGGTCGGGTGTTCGATGCCTTTTTCGTCCAGCACGCTTTGGATGGTTTCGACGACGTCCACGCAGTATTCTTCGAGGGCGTAGTTGCGCGAGTGGATGGCCGATGTCCGGCTGCCGTCGTAGTCCACCGCGAGGCCGCCGCCGAGGTCAAGGAAGCGCATCGGCGCGCCTTCTTCGACGAGTTCGACGTAGTAGCGGCAGGCTTCGCGCACGCCGGTGCGGATGTCGCGGATGTTGGGGATTTGTGAGCCGAGGTGGTAGTGCAGGAATTGGAGGCAGTCAAGCATGCCCGCGGCTTTGAGGCCGTCGATGACGCCGACGAGTTGGGAGGCGTTCAGGCCAAACATGGAGCGGTCGCCACTGGTGGCGTTCCAGCGGCCGGAGACGCGCGAGAAGAGTTTGGCGCGTACGCCGATGACCGGGCGCACGCCCATGACCTGTGAGCTTTCGACGATGATCGGCAGCTCCGCCGGGGTTTCGATGACGAAGATGACCTGGAAGCCGAGTTTGGTCATGCCCAGGCCGAGTTCGACGAATTCGCGGTCTTTGTAGCCGTTGCAGACGATGAGCGGCCCTGGCTCGGAGAGCATGGAGAGGGCGATCATCAGTTCGGCTTTGGAGCCGGCTTCGAGGCCGTGCTGCCAGGGTTTGCCGAAGCGGACGATGTCTTCGATGACTTGCGCTTGCTGGTTGACTTTGATGGGGAAGACGCCGCGGTATTTGCCGCGGTAGTTGCTGTCGGCGATGGCTTTGGCGAAGCTTTCGTTGATGAGTTTTATCTGGTTTTCCAGCAGGTTCTGCACGCGCAGCATGACCGGCATGGATTTGCCGCGCACTTCCATGCCTTCGATGAGGTCGAGCATGGCGATTTCGGCGGTTTTGCCGTTGCGTAGCGGCGCGCTGACGACGAGGTTGCCGTCGGCGTTCAGGCGGAAGTAGCCCGCGCCCCAGCCGCTGATGCGGTAGAGTTCGTCGGCGTCTGCAATGCTCCAGTCAGGTTTGGCGTTCAATGTGGGTTCCTTGGGTTCTGTGGGTTGGATTTATACATACGGGATAGTCGCTACCCTGTATGTAAACGGGGCGGGTCAGAGGAAGCGGCGCGGCTGTCCTTCGATGACGACGTCTTCGCAGTCACTCATGCCGGCAGCCTTGCAATCTGCCATAGAGCGCTCGAAACTCAGCGTGCCGTCGGCGAAGAAAAACGTTGCCCTGTCGCCTTTGTAGCCCCGCGTTACGGAGAAATATTCGTCGTGGGTGGCGAAGACGACGGTGCAAGCCGCATTCGCGCCGTCTGCTTGTTGGCAGGCAGCGATTACGTTTTGTCTGGCTTCTTCCGGGCTATTGGCATTGACTGTCCAATGCAGGTTGCTGTTGCTGTCATTCACCGCGATGGCGGCATAACCGACTTCGTAATACTGGATTTGTGGCGGCGGCGGTTCTTGGTAGGCGGAAGAGCCGTAGCCCTGTACGGGCGCGTTGTAATACATCATTTGGCCATCCGGCGCGACGATGCGGCAAGTACCCGATACCGGGTCGTATTGTCCGCCACAGGCGAAGGCGGCACTGCTGGTAAGTGTGAGGAGGGTGAGGAGTAGTTTTTTCATGGTCTTTTTTGTGTGTGGGTTTTTGTCATTTACATACAGGGTAGCGACTAATGTGTATGTAAACGGGGTTAGAGGGTCAGGTCTTCCGGCCAGACGATAAACCAGCCGAATTTTCCTTTGCGCAGCACACCGCCTGCTTCTTTGCCTTTGTCGGTGAGGTAGTAGAGGTTTTTGTCTTTTTGTTCTTGCAAACCGAGGTCGCAGAGCTTCTGGTTACATGCTTGAGTGCTGATGCCGTGTTTTTCGGCGAGTTGGGCGGTTGTTAATCCGCTGTATTTTTTGTCGCTTTTTTCGTCGCCGCTTTCTTCTGCTTCTGCTTCTGCTTTTTCGTTTTTCTCCACGACATCCAGCGAGATTTTGACTTCGTCGCTGATGCGGATGATGCGTTGGGCTTCGGCGTAGGCATCTTGATAGAGCGTGCCATCGTCGCGCTCGATGTACACGCCCATTTCGTTGTTATTGACCTGGCTGAATTCGTAGAGGTTCAGGCTGGTGATGATGCAGGCGCTTTCGCTGATGTAGCATTTGGCGTGCAGGTTGTGGCAGTAGCTGGTGCGGATGTAGTGCAGTTTTTTCAGCCAGTTCACTTCGGCGGGCTGGAGTTCGCTTTTGCCATAGACGAGGCGTACGTCGATTTTCAGGCGGTCTTTGTCTTCGAGCAGTTCTTTGATGCGTTCGTTCAGCTTGAGGTAAGGGCTGATGAGCCACAGCCGCTCGCGGCTGTTTTTGATGAGTTCTTCGAGGTAGTAGGTTGTGGCGCTGGTGTTCAGGAATTTGGGCATGGTTTTGTCCTGGGTTTGTTTGGGCATTTACATACAGGGTAGCGACTATCATGTATGTAAATGCGGGGAACGGTGGCGGGCGCATCGTGGTTTGACTGCCTAGCCTCAGCCTCCTCCCCCGCTGCGGGCTTCGCCCTGCAGGGGAGGGAGCCTGTCCAATTGCCAACAACCCCTAGAACCAAATGATTTTCTGCCGGTTGCGCGGGGTGAATTTGCCGCCAACCATCTGGCAGTTGCTTTGTGTCATTTCTTCTTTGTATTCGCGGTCATCGGCGTGGATGCCGCTGCAGGTGCCTTTGGAGAGGTTGTGTTTGCCGACGGCGGCGGTGGTGTCGCCTCTGGCGCAGGCGGTGAGCAGCAGGGCGGTAGCAAGGGCGGTGAGCAGGGTTTTGGTCATGGGGGTTCTCGTGAGGTTGGTGCGGGTTTGGGGGGGGGGGCGGTTTTCAGCCCCGTTTCAGCCGCCCCAGCGGGTCGGCGGGGTCAATGCCGTCCATGTATTGCAGGTGGCGTTCTTTGTGGGTGAGCTGGTAAACGAGGCCGAGCCAGTTGGCAAAGAGGGCTTTGGCGGTGTCGCGCCAGGTAACGTCCACTTCGTCGGCAAGTTGTGCTTCGGGGAAGTCGCTGATGGGGCGGCCGGATTCGATGTAGTCGCGGATGAGGCGCTGTCCGGCGGGGGTGAAGTAGTGCGTCGGCAGTTTGGGCGGCTGCGGCAGTTTGCCGTCTTGGTAGAGGGCGAGGTCGCGGCGGAATTCTTTGAGCAGGCTGCTGCGGTCGTATTCGGGGTGTCCCTGGAAGTAGATTTGGCGGAAGCCGTCGGGTGAGCTCGCCATCGCCACGCCGCTTTCTTCGCCCGCGACCAGGACCGGCAGGCCGCGCGCTTCGAGTTGTGCGGCGCTGATGCCGTTCCAGCGCGAGTGCGGCATGTCGAAACGGGTGTTGATGTTGGCGAGCATCGGGTGGCTGCGGTCCAGCACGCGGTGGCTGAAGACGCCAAAGAGTTTTTCGTCGCGTCGCTTACGCGCGATGCCGTGGAAGTGTTGTAGCGCAAGGTGCGAGGCGAGGCAGGAGCAGAGGACGGAGGTGACGTTTTTATCCGCCCAGTCGAAGACGCGCTGTACGTGCGGCCAGTAGGCTTCTTGCGCTAGGTCGGCGTGCAGCGGGTTGGTGCCGGTGAAGATGATGGCATCCAAGCCGTCGCGCGCGAGGTCGTCGAAGTTTTCGTAATGGCTGTCGATGTAGGCCTGCATGTCGGCGCTGCGCGGCACGCCGGGCACGGTGAAGATGTGGACGTAGAATTGCGCGATGCGGTTGGAGTTGCCGATGAGGCGCAGGAATTGGCGCTCGGTGGCTTTGAGCGCGCCGTCGGGCATGAGGTTCAGGAGGCCGATGTGCAATTCGCGGATGTCTTGCTGGCTGGCGCGGCGGATGTCGAGGATTTCCTGGCCTTCGGCGCGCAGGCGGTCGAGCGATTCGAGTTCGCGGTGGGCGACAAGCGGCATTATTGCCCCCTTTGCGCGGCGTAGGCGGCGGCGAGCAGTTCGTTGAAGTCGGCGGCGTCGCGTACTTGCCAGACCTCGCGCGCGCCAACGGTCACGCCGTAGCGCGCGGCGAGTTGCAGGTAACGCGCGCGGCGGTGCGCCATCATTTTCGGGGTGACGAAGCGGATGAAGTCGTCCGATTCAAAGCGGTCGGGCGTCAGGCCGCCTTTCAGCAGGCTGTATTCGCCGATCATTTCTTGCAGGAAGCCGGCGTGGTAGCAGATGGGTTTGGGGTAGGCGATGGCGCGCGCTTCCAGCTCGGCGTAGAGCGCTTCGTCGGTGTCGATATAGACGAAAAGGGTATGTTCGGCCAGCGTTTGCATCAGGGCGTCGTCGTCGATTTCGCAGATGCTGCCGCCGGCGTCGTTAATAAAGGCCTTGTAGCCGTAGAGGCGCTCGGCGCGCTCGATGAAGGCGGGAACGTCGTACATCGCCGCGCGCTCGGCCTCGTTAAACAGCCGCTGCCGCTCAATAAACGTGCGCGCGTCGTAGCCGTCGCGCCCCAGTTTGCCGACGAAAGCGGAAAGGATATGCAGCCGTTCGATGCTCACTTTGCCCTTGACGCTGACCGCATCATCGCGCAACAGCGCCGCCAGCGTGGGCTCGCGCCGCGCCAACACCGTCAGCCAGTCGCTAATCGGCTCGCTCAAATAGCGGGTGGCGATGCGGTAATCGCCGGAATAATGAAACCAGCCGGCGCCATGCAGCAGGGTTGCCAGCGTGGTCTTGCCGACGCCGGAGGTGCCCATCAAAGTAATGCGGGAAATCGGGGGCATAACATCATCCGTTTGCACAAAAAACGCGCGCTATATTAGCATTGCAACCCTGCCGCCAATGGAAAAAATATGGACGTCATCCACACCCGAAACTACCCCTCGCCGCTGGGCGAATTGCTGCTTGGCGACTGGCAGGGCGCGCTTGTCCTTTGCGACTGGCGCATCGCCAGCAACGGCTATCACAGCGACAGCCGCGTGCCGCAGTTGCTCAACGCCACGCTGCAAGAACAGGCGACCCCGCTGCTTGCCGAAACCGTCGCGCAACTCAACGCCTATTTCACCGGCCACCGCCGCGACTTCGACCTGCCCGTGCGCCTCGTCGGCACGCCGTTTCAAGAGCGGGTCTGGCAGGCATTGCGCGCCATTCCCTGCGGGCAGACGTGCAGCTATCAGGACATCGCCGACGCCATCGGCAACCCGAAAGCCACCCGCGCTGTCGCAGGCGCCATCAGCCGCAATCCGGTATCCATCATCGTCCCCTGCCACCGCGTCATCGGCAAAAACGGCGGCCTCACCGGCTACAACGGCGGCACCGACGCGCTCTACATCAAAGAACGGCTGCTGGCGCTTGAGCGTGGCATGCAGCGCCTGCCACTATAACGCCTGCCCTATTTATATAGCGATACTCATAAAGTCTCGTACCAGGCGCGCCACCGAAGACGGTACGCGATGGTACGGCGAGGCGACGCCGTATGAGGCTTTAGGAGGATTGCTATACATACACTACGAGCGCTCAGGTGTATGTAAAATTCCCCCCACCCCAGCCAAGGCAAAACCATGCTCCTCCAACCCGCCCGCCTCACCCTCGACGCCAACGACCAACCGCGCAGCGACCACTACCAAGACATCTACTACAACCCCGGCGCCGGCTTCGCCGAAAGCGAGCACGTCTTCATCAACGGCAACCGCCTGCATGAACGCCTCGCCCACGCCCGCGACCTCACCATCGGCGAAATCGGCTACGGCACCGGCCTCAACTTCATCCACACCGCCGACACCTTCCTGCGCGAAGCCCCGCCGGAGGCGCGCCTGCACTACCTCAGCTTTGAGCTGCACCCCATCGCCACCGACACCCTCGCCGTCCTGCAACGCGACTGGCCGCAGCCGGCCATCCGCGCCGCCGTCCTCGCGCAAAACCCGCACAACCACCCCGGCCACCACCTCATCAAAGCGCACCCGCGCATCCACCTGCACCTCATCCAGGGCGACATCCGCGCCACACTGCCGCAACTGCGCGCGCGCGTGGACGTCTGGTACCTTGACGGCTTCGCCCCGGCGAAAAACCCCGAATGCTGGACGCCCGAACTCCTCGCCGCCCTCGCCCGCCGCAGCGCCCCCGGCGCGACCGCCGCCACCTTCAGCGCCGCACGCAGCGTGCGCGACGCCCTCACGCAGGCGGGCTTTCACGTCGAAAAAATCCCCGGCTACGGCACAAAACGCGACATGCTCACCGCTACCCTCGCCGCGCCACCTGCGCCCGCGCCGCACTGGACGAACGCCCCCGCCGCTGCCCCCGGCAGCATCGCCGTCATCGGCGCCGGCATCGCCGGCAGCACCACCGCCCGCGCGCTGGCCGAAAGCGGCCGCCACGTCGTGCTTTATCACAGCGACGCCCACCCCGCCGCCAGCGCCATCCCCGTCGCCGTGCCCTACCTCAACCCGGACAGCGACGCCACCCCGAACCGACCCTACCAAATCGCCGCCTGGCACCATGCCATGCGCGCCCTGCACCAATACCCGCGCGCCCTCTACGACCCCTGCGGCGTCTACAGCCACGCCACCGACGACGGCGAACGCCGCCGCCAACAAGCCATCCTCGACGCCGCCCTCCTAAGCGACGCCGAACTGCGCGGCGATGCCAACACCCTCCACTACCCGCGCGGCGGCGTCATCCACCTGCCCGCGCTGCTCGCCGCCCTTGCCGACCACCCCGACATCGAACGTCGCCAGGCGACCCTCACCGACCTGCGCGAACTGGACAGCCACGCCGCCATCATCCACTGCTGCGGCTGGCAAACCGCGCTCCTGCCCGAACCAGCACTGCATGACGCCATCCGCCCGCTGCGCGGCCAGGGCAGCCTGTTTGACAGCGACACCGTCCCCGACGC
>CAURAS010000062.1:0-7774 GCA_963522865.1 uncultured Cardiobacterium sp. | reverse complement strand
GGCTGCGCGAGGGCAAAGAAATCGCCGGCGCTAACGGCAAGACCTACACCCTGACCGTCGATGATGTTGGCCAGAAAATCAGTGTCAAAGCAACTTACACCGATAATGCACAGCACAATGAAACCCCGCAGAGTGGGGAAACTGAAGCTGTCACTGACGGGCAAACCCCGCCTGGCACTAATCACGAAGGCACCGTAACTATCAGTGGTAACGCCAAGGTCGGTGAGACCCTGACCGCCGAAGTCCATGACGCTGATAACTTTGACGAAAGCAAAGTCAGCTACCAATGGCTGCGCGACGGCAAAGAAATTGCGGGCGCGAACAGCAAGACCTACACTCTGACTGCCGATGATTTTGCGGAAAGGATCAGCGTCAAGGCGAGCTATACCGACAATGCACAGCACAAAGAAACTCCGCAGAGTGCTGAGACAGATCGCGTTGCTGACGCTCGATGGCAGCCTTTCCCGTTAGCGAGTCTGGAAAAAGGTACAGGCTCAGAGCAAGGTGGTGTCAATATCACCCCGCCAGATGAAGCAACTTATATGCATGTTCTCTATAAAGATCATGGCAGTTTGAAGAATATCTCTTTCGAGCGTGATGCCGTCGGGGATCCGTGGCGCTCTCTGGAGAATAAACCGCTGCTCAATGGTGTAACGTTGGATACAGCAAGCGGCAAGGTCAAGCTGGCACCGGAGATCGTTGATGATCATACGGAAGTATCCGCCATTGTCGGCTCAGGCAGCCGTTACAGTGACAGCGCTGCTATTGAAAGCGATAGTGACGCTGGCGCATCACCACAAGATGAAGCGCAAGTTTCACTTAGTGGTGATAGCGAAGTGGTTGAAGGGCAAAATGCAGGCTATACCCTGCGTCTGAGCAAGCCAGCAGAAGAAGAAATTACTGTTACGGTCAGCATCCAACACGGCACCACCGACGACAGTAGCGTCAAGCAGGAAACGCGCACTATCACCATCGGCAAAAATCAGCAGGGGGTGAACTTTGACGTGGAAACGCTTGAAAATGATACTTTCCTGCCAGATCGCAACTATCACGTGGAAATTACTGGGGTACAGGGCGGAACGCTGAATGCGAAAGAAAAGACCGTCGAAACCACAATCCATGATAACGACAAGCCGCCTGTACCAGATATGAGGGAAGGCAATGAACCAGGCAGCGTTGAAATTACGCTGGTACCGGGTACGAACAAGCTTGTCGTCGAGTACATTGACGAGAGCAAGCAGTCGCAAAGCATCACGGTGATTGACAGCGGTAATGGCACATGGTTGAGTGCTGCCCCGCTCCCGAGTGACGTCTTCCTGGACGAGCAAAACCGTAAATTGACGCTGGGAGCAAAAGCAGTACTGGATAAAAGCGAAGTCCGCGCGCACAACGATGCCTACCTTGAAGGGGAAGAAGCCCTATTCACTGCGGGTAGCGAAAACACGCCGCCCAGCCCGCCTTTGCATGAGGAACAGCCTGCCATGCAACATGGTGGCAGCGCTGAGTTGTCCGCAGAGACGCATTCAGGACACGTTACAGAAACTGTTGCACAGCACCACGACCATGATGGCCACGGTCTGTACGTCAGTGACGGTATTGACGCTACCGCATACAGCCAGCTTGTCAGCCACAGCGGCGAGGATTTGCTCAACTATCTGGGGCAACACAGTGCCGAACTGCTCGCGGCCACTAAAGACAGCGGCGGCCACGAGCTACATGGTAGCGCGGGTGATGACGTCCTCGTCGCCGGGCATGGTACGCAACTGCTCGAAGGCGGCGCGGGCGCGGATACCTTCGCTTTGCTGTTTGACAGCAACGACGCTGCCAGCTGGCATGAGACGGGCAAAATTCTTGACTTCAACCCGCAGGAAGGCGACCGCATCGTTCTTGCTGGCGATGAGCATCTGGCACATGCCAAACTAGCAGTGAGTAGCGATGCCGACGGGCAGCACCTGCACATCAGCGATGATGCCGGTCACACACGCACCATCGACATTGCCAGCCAAAACGACAAGACGCCGACGGCAGGGGATATTCTCTCGCATGTTGAAATCCGCACGCCGCAGGGTTATAGCGAACCGGTGTATAGCACGCCACAAACGCCACATCTGCCGCAAGATGATTACAGCCATCTCCTTTGAGGTTGTTGGCAAAAGCAAGAAAAACGCCTGTCCCTGTGACAGGCGTTTTTCGTTATACATACACCTGAGCGCTCGTAGTGTATGTAAATAGGAAAATGGATTTATCTTGCCCTCTTCCCCGGGCTTCCCCTGCTATGGGCGCCTTCTGCGAGGAAGGGGGCTATCGCGTGATGTTTGGGCATCAGGTATGGTGCAGGTCGTCCGGGGTGGGGAGGGTGAGGGTTTGCATGGGGTTAGTCGTCTTCGTAAGGGCAGAAAGGTTCATCACGCTGCGGATAGGGCGCGTAACGGGCGAGAAATGCTTGGCGTTCGTCGCTGTTTAGCAGGATACGGTTGCCGTAGCGGTCGGTGTGGAATTCGCGCTGGTAGAGGTCGGCAAGCAGGTCGTGATGTTCTGGTTTGAGGTAGGGGCGGTGGCTTGCGAGCTGGGCTTGCAGCTTGGCACGGAAGGTGTCGTCGTCGTTTTCGTCGCAGTCCGGTTCTACCTGCAAGAGCATGGCAAAGATGAAGTCTTCGAGGTTTACTTCCAGACGCAAGGATTCGTCACTGTCGTGGTAGAGGAGGACGATGCAGGGTTCTGCGCTTTCGTCCAGCCAGGCGAAGGCGTAGATGTCGCCCGCGCCGCTTGTGGCGAAGGGGATGAAGCGGTGTTGGTATTCGGCTTTAAGGGTCAGGTAGCCGAAGTCGCAGTCGCCATAGTCGTTGTAGAGGGTCTCCGGCGTGGGGATTTCAATGTCGTTGCCAATGAGCAGGAGCGGCGGGTGGGCGAGGAGCTTGGGGTAGGTGGTTTGTGACCAGCCTGGATTGATTTCGCCCCAGTCGAGCATGCCGTCAGCGGCGAGGTGTTTGTAGAGGGCGGGCAGGGTTTTGCCCTGCCTTGCTTCTGTTTGCGCGATGTAGTCTTGCCAGTTCATGTTATTCGTCATCATGCTGGCGGTTGAGCCAGTGGCGGCGGCGGATGCGCGGGGTGCTTTGGGCTTTCGGGTCGTAGGTGATGTTGCAGGTGTCTGCCGGGGCGGGGTTCAGGGTGAAGGCGATGGCTTCGAGGACGTTGTCGCGGAAGATGTGCAACAGCGCGGCGTTGCCGGGCGCGGCGTGGTGCAGGTGGCGTTCGAGTTGGTCGTCGGTCGCGCGGTAGCCGTTGACGGCGATGATGTCGTCATCCATCGCGATGCCTGCCAGCGCCGCCGGGCTGGTTTCGTCGATGCGGCTGACGAGGTAGCGCCCGCCTTGTTTTTTCCAGCGGATGCCGGGGCTGCTTTGGTGGCGGCGGTGCTCGGGGGCGTCGCTTCTGAGTTCGCCAGGGTTGGCGGCGGGCTGCATGTGGATGCTGAGGCCGAGGTAGGTGGCGACTTCTTCGAGCGGCAGCGGTTCGGTGCTGTGGTTCAGGCGGTGCAGGAAGCCGCGTAGCGCGGGTTCGAGGTCTTCGGGCAGGAGGTCGGCGGTGAGGTGGATGAAGCGTTCTTCGTCGAGTCCCGCGCCGTGCTGGTGGTAGTCGTGCCAGAGGCGGTGCATGAGCATTTGTAGGCTGACGCCGTCGTCGCTGTGTGCGCGTAGCCAGGCGTCGAGGCTCCAGGCGGCAAGTGCGCCCTGGATGTAGTAGCTGGTGCTGCTGTTCGCGGTGTCTTCGCCGCCGTTGTAGAGTTTGGTCCAGGCCTCGTAACTGGACTGGGCGAGGGTTTGGTGTTCGCGGCCGGGGGTTTGGCGGTAGCGGGCGATGTCTTCGGCGAGGAGGTTGAGGTAGGTCTGCACGTCGATGACGCCGCTTCTGACGAGGAGGAGGTTGTCGAAGTAGGCGGTGTAGCCTTCAAACAGCCACAGCATTTCGGTGGGTTGTTCTTGCTGGAGCTGGTAGTGCTGGTATTCGCGCGGCCGCATGGCTTTAACGTTCCAGGTGTGGAAGTATTCGTGCGAGAAGAGGCCGAGGAGCTGGATGTAGCGCTGGTTGTTGCTGTTGTCCGGTTTGGGCAGGCTGTTGCGCGAGGCCATGAGCAGGGTGGAGCGGCAGTGTTCGAGGCCGCCGTAGATGTTGTCGCCCAGATGCAGCAGGAAGGTGTAGCGCGCCATCGGCGGCAGGCCGCCAAAGAGGAGGACGGCTTCGCGGCAGATGGTTTGTACGTCGCGGCGCAGGCGTTCGTGGTCGTAGTCCCAGGTTTTGCCGCTGAGGACGATGTCGTGCGGCACGCCGCCCGCGGTGAACGGCAGGATGGTGAGTTCGGCGGCGAACATCAGCGGGGTGTCGATGAGGTGGTCGTAGTTGTCGAACCAGTAGGCGCCGTCGGCGCCGGTCTGCGCGCCCATGATTTGCCAACCGGCGCGGTGGCCTTCAAGCGCGAGGACGAGGCGGTGCGGCAGGTGTTCGCTGCCTTCGACGGCGATGCAGGTGGCGCAGGGGTTCAGGAAGCCGCGCTCGTGGTCGAGGTAGTTGCCGCGCACGGAGATGTCGCGCGCGTAGATGCTGTAAGACAGGCGTAGTTCGTGGCAGCCGTTCGGCACGCGCAGCCACCAGCGCGAGGGGTTGTCGAAGCTGAAGGGCACGGGGTTGCCGTCGGTGTCCGTGATGACAAGACGCGAGAGGAAGCGGGCGAAATCGCGGCGCATGTAGCTGCCTGGTATCCATACCGGCATATAGAAGACGGCTTCGCTGCCGGGGGCGACCGGAACGCGCTGTTGCACGCTGAAGCGGTGGCCGCCGGGGGCGGGGCTGACGTGGTAAGAAATGGCAGAAGCTGACATAATGACCTCGATGCGGATAATTACCGCTATCTTACCACCCGCACCGTCACCGCTCTTGAAAAAAGGCGCGCCACCGCCATCTCTGCGCCTGTAACCAAAGACCCTGCCATGAGCCCGCAACACGATTTTGACACCGACACCGAAACCCTTACTGCCGACCCCGAACTGAGCGAGCCGCGCCAGTACGAAGTCGTCCTCTTGAATGACGACTACACCACGATGGACTTCGTCGTGGACGTCCTGATGCGCTACTTCAACAAAAACTTCGCCGAAGCCGAAAACATCATGTACCAAGTACACGAACAGGGCAGCGGCGTCTGCGGCATCTACCCGCATGAAATAGCCGAAAGCAAAGTCAACCAAGTCATCGAACACGCGCGCGCGAACAACTACCCGCTGCTCTGCGTGCTGCGACCGCACTGAACCGAGGAAACCCCATGCTCTCCACCGCCCTGGAAAAAGCCATTGACCGCGCCTACCACAGCGCACAAAGCGCCAACCACGAATTCCTGACACTCGAACACCTGCTGCTCTCGCTCCTGGACGAGCGCAGCGTTACCGACGCCCTGCTCAGCTTTGGCGCCGACCTCGCCCGCCTGCGCGAACAACTCAACCGCTACCTGAGCGAACACTGCCCACAATTCCCCGCCGACCACAACGGCCGCGTCACCCAGCCGACCACCGCCTTCCAGCGCATGATCCAGCGCGCCGTACTGCACGCGCGCAACGCCGGCAAAAAAGAAGTGAGCTGCCTGAACGCGCTCGTCGCCATCATCAGCGAACGCGACAGCTACGCCGCCTACTTCCTGCGCCAACAAGAAATCCAGCGCCTTGACCTCGTCAACTACATCTCGCACGGCACCGCACAAACCGCCAAAGAAAGCGAAGGCGCGAGCGAAGAGGACGAAAACCGCGAAGACCAGCGCCGCTCCGCCCTCAAAGAATTTGCCGTCAACCTCAACCAGCGCGCCAGCGAAGGCCGCATCGACCCGCTCATCGGCAGAAATGCCGAAATCGAGCGCACCATCCAGACCCTCTGCCGCCGCCGCAAAAACAACCCCATCCTCGTCGGCGAAGCAGGCGTCGGCAAAACCGCCATCGCCGAAGGCCTCGCCAAAGCCATCGTCGAAGGCAAAGTCCCCGCCATCCTCGAAAAAGCCACCATCTACAGCCTCGACATCGGCTCACTGCTGGCCGGCACCAAATACCGCGGCGACTTCGAAAACCGCATCAAAGCACTGCTCAAAGAACTGCGCAGCGTCCCTGATGCCATCCTCTTCATCGACGAAATCCACACCATCATCGGCGCGGGCGCGGCGAGTAGCAGCAGCATGGACGCCTCCAACCTCATCAAACCAGCGCTGGCCAACGGCGAACTGCGCTGCATTGGCGCCACCACTGACAAAGAATACCGGCAAATCTTCGAAAAAGACCACGCCCTAGCGCGCCGCTTCCAAAAAGTGGACATCGCCGAACCCGCCATTGACGACGCCATCGCCATCCTGCAAGGCCTCATCCCGCGCTACGAAGCCTACCACCACATCCGCTACAGCGCCGAAGCCGTCGAAGCCGCCGTGCGCCTCTCCGACCGCTACATCAACGACCGCCGCCTGCCGGACAAAGCCATCGACCTCATCGACGAAGCCGGCGCGCGTCTGCACCTGTTGCCCGAAACCGAACGCAGCGACACCATCGACGCCCTCATGATCGAAAAACTCGTCGCCAGCGTTGCCCGCATCCCCGAAAAAAGCGTCAACCAGGACGACCGCAACCAACTCAAAACCCTGGAACGCGACCTCAAAACCGTCGTCTTCGGCCAAAACGAAGCAATCGAACACCTCGCCAGCGCCATCAAACTCAGCCGCGCCGGCCTCAGAGACGCCGAAAAACCCATCGGCAGCTTCCTCTTCACCGGCCCGACCGGCGTTGGTAAAACCGAAGTCTGCCGCCAACTCGCGCACGTACTGGGCATCAAACTCCTGCGCTACGACATGAGCGAATACATGGAAGCGCACACCATCAGCCGCCTCATCGGCGCGCCGCCCGGCTACATCGGCCACGAACAAGGCGGCCTGCTCACCGAACAAATCCAGAAAAACCCGCACGCCGTCCTCTTGCTGGACGAAATCGAAAAAGCACACCCGGACATCATGAACCTGCTCCTGCAAATCATGGACCACGGCAAAGTTACCGACAGCAACGGGCGCGAAGTGAACTGTCGCAACCTCATCATCATCCTCACCAGCAACGTCGGCGCCTTCGAAATGGAAAAAAACCGCATCGGCTTCGCTGCGGTCAACACCAAAGAAACCAGCGACGCCCAGGCAGAAGCCGCCATCAAACGCTACTTCACCCCCGAATTCAGAAACCGCCTGGACGCCATCATCCGCTTCGCCCCGCTCGGTGCGGACGCCATCCGCCATGTTATCGACAAATACATCATCGAACTCGAACAACAACTCGAAGACAAACACATCAGCATCAGCCTGGACGACACCGCCAAAGCCTGGCTCGCCCAACATGGCTACGACCCGAAAATGGGCGCGCGGCCAATGGCGCGCCTCATCCAAAAACACATCAAACAACCGCTTGCCGAACAAATGCTCTTCGGCGAACTGGCAGAACACGGCGGCCACGTACAAATCACCATCCGCGACGACGAACCGGCGCTAAACATCAGCGCCAACAGCGACGCCCCGGAAGCCCTGCCGGAAATCTGACGCGGTCGCTGTTCCCGTTCAGCCTTGCGCCTCCCTGAACAAGCTGTTACTTTTACAGCAAATATCCAAACAGGGACGGCGGAGATGACAACCCCAAGGAACGACTACCACGCCATCCGGCGCAACCAACAAGCAGACCCCCCAGCCAAACACCCCCACGGGCAAGCGCGCCCGTGG
>CAURAS010000061.1:0-7941 GCA_963522865.1 uncultured Cardiobacterium sp. | reverse complement strand
CGACGCGCAGCACCTCCATGGCAAACTGCACCTTGGTTTTCGTGACGGAGAGAATCAGGTCAGGTTCAGCCAGCATGACCGCGTCCTGAATGGAGCTGCCATTATGGTCACGGCCATCCGTACCTTCAGTGTCAACGATAATGTAGTCGTAGCGCTCACGCAGGGGGCGCAACATTCCGGCGAGCTTATATACGGCACCGGCGTTGTCGCGCAGATATTTGGCGACCCGCAACTTGTTGGGGTCGTCGTTGATGATGATGTCGATATTTCCGTGATTGACCGGGTGGTAGATGACCTCATCGAGTTCTGAGACTTGTTCCGTGAACCACTTGTCGAAACCAGCAGCATTCACTGGTTGATTCTCGGAATAATCAAACCACCGGCTCAGCGACTGCTGTGAATCGGCATCAATGAAGCAAACTTTTTTGTCTTGGTCGGCAAGGTAGCCACCGATGTGGATGGCAAGGGCGGTCTTGCCGACGCTGCCCTTGGTGGAGACGAGGGTGATGACTTTTGACATGGCGAACTCCCATTTTTAACTGTTGAAACAAACAGTTCAAAGGGGTACTTTCGCGTCCAAAATCTTCCTGACTAAAATATATACATACACCTGAGCGCTCGATGTGTATGTAAATGCCCGGTACGGCTATTTGTAGTAACCCGCCCGGACGGCGTTGCTCTCGATGCGGTTGGCAAACGGCAGCGGGATTTTCATCCGCGTGTTGCGCACGTCCAGGATGCAGAGGCGGTTCAAGCTGGTTACGCTGCGCGGCAGGTAGGGAATTTGCGTGCTGGAGAGGTCCAGCCGCGTCAGTTTGCCGAGATTTGCCACCGACGGCGGCAGCGCACCGATGTCGTTATGCGCGAGACTGAGCACTTCCAGTTCGCTCAGGAGGCCGATGTCGTCCGGCAGTTCGGTCAGTTCGTTGTAGCCGAGGTTGAGGTCGTTCAGATGGCCGAAGTGGCAGATGAAAGTTGGCAGTTGCATCAGGCGGTTATGCGAAAGGTCAAGCACGGCGAGGCGCTGCATTTGCGCGGTTGGCGGCGGCAGGAGGCTTAGCTGGTTGTGTGCCAGCGAGAGGCGGTGCAGCTGGCCGAGGTTGCCAAAACTGGCGGGCAGGCTGCTGAGGCGGTTGTTGTGCGCGTCAAGAATGCTCAAGTTTTGCAAGTTGCCGAGGCTTTCCGGCAGGGTGGTTAGCATGTTGCCGCTGATGTCGAGGTGGTGCAGCTGACTGAAATGGCCGATATATTCAGGCAGGGAGCCAAGCTGGTTGCCGCTGATTTCCAGCTCGCTCAGATGGCTGAAGTTGGCGATGAAGTCCGGCAGTTGCCGGAGTTCGTTGCCGGAGAGGTTGAGCCGCGTCAGCCGGGTGAGGTTGGCGCAGATTTCCGGCAGGTTTTCCAGCTTGTTGCGCGCGAGGTTGAGCTTGGTGAGGTGGGTGAAGTTGCCCAAGAAGAGCGGCACGCGCAAGAGACGGTTGTCACAGAGGTCAAGCTCGGTGATGTGGCTGAATTTGGCGATGACTGCCGGCAGAGTGGTCATCCGGTTGTAGCCCAGTTCGAGTTTGGTCAGGCCGGTCAGATTGCCGAAACTGTCCGGCAGGGTTTCGAGCTGGTTCCATTTGAGGTCAAGGCGTTTTAACAGCGCCAGGTCGCCGATGGAATCCGGCAGGCTTTTTAGCTCATTGCCACGCAGATCGAGTTCGGTCAGAAGCGCCAATTCGCCGAGGGTTTCCGGCAAGGTTTGCAGACGGCGGAAGGAGAGATCCAGACGGTTCAGCCCCATCAGTTCGGAGGCGTCACGCGGGATGCGGTCTGCGCCGATGTTGTTTTCTTCTGCCCATTTCAGGATTTCGCTGAATCGTCCTTGGTTTTCGTCATCGTCGTCTTGCGCGTCCGCCTTGAAGACGCGGCGCAAGCCGTTGGTGATGCTTTTAAGCATGGTTTGTCCTTTAGTTCAGTAAGTGTTACGAGTTTTATGGCGTTATTGTAACAATCCCGCCCCGGGCTTGGGAATGCCCGAACATCAGGATTGCCGTTATACATACACTTGAGCGCTCAGTGTGCATGTAAATGTAGTCCTGCCAAGTATCCAGTCTTTTCATGAAATTAGCGCTTTTTCGTCTACGCTGGTGCGCCGGGGCTTGCATGTCGTCGCCAGATGCTTATAATGCGCGCCTCATCAATTGCGGGGTGGAGCAGTCTGGTAGCTCGTCGGGCTCATAACCCGAAGGTCGTTGGTTCAAATCCAGCCCCCGCTTCCAAGGATTTTTTAGAAGGCCCTTTTTCAAGGGCTTTTTTGTTGTATGCGTTTTTGCAAGGGGTCGCCATGTCGCGCGAGGAAAGGGTTACGGAACTGTTGAAACCGGTGGTGGAATCCATGGGTTTTGAGTGGGTTGGGGTGGAGTATCACCACAATTCGGTCAATGCGATTCTGCGGATTTATGTGGATCGCCCGCAAGGCGGGATTGATATGGAGGGCGTGGTTGAGGTCACTGAAGCGGTCAATCCGATTTTGGATGTGGAAGACCCGATCAACGCGCCCTACACGTTGGAGGTGTCGTCGCCCGGCCTGGATCGCCCGCTGTTTTCGTTTGCCGATTTTGTCCGTTTTACCGGCGAGACGGCGAAGGTGCATCTGCACGCACCGGTTGGTAAACGCCGCCGTTTTGAGGGGGTGATTGAGTCCACCGATGAAGCGGCGCAGCGCATTACGTTTGCGGTAACGCAGGGGCGCGCGGTTGAGGCGGTCGAAGTCGATTATGCCAATGTGGACAAGGCGCGTCTGGTACCCGTTTTTTGAAGGAGGAATTATGTCGAAAGATTTGTTGAATATTATTGAGGCGGTGGCGAACGAGAAGGAAGTCGATCGCAGCGTGATTATCGAGGCGCTGGAAGCGGCGCTGGCCGCGGCGACGCGCAAGCGTTATCCCGATGAGGAGATCGGCGCCAAGGTCGTCATCAATCCGCGCACCGGCGAGTACAAGAGTTTCCGCCTGTGGACGGTTGTTGATGACGAGGCGATTCTGGAAAATCCGGACGCCGAGATGCGGGAAAGTGTCGCCGCCATTGAGTTTCCCGATGCGCATTTGCAGGTTGGCGACGTCCACGAAGTTCCGATTGAAAACGAACCCTTTGGTCGCATCAGCGCACAGCAGGCCAAACAAATCATCATCCAGAAACTACGCGAAGCCGAGCGGCGCAAGGTGTATGACCAGTTCATCGCCGATGAAGGCACGCTGGTGCACGGCATCGTCCGCCGCTACGAGCGTGGCAACGTCATCGTTGATATCAACGGCGCCGAAGCAACCATCCTGCGCGACGGCATGATTCCGCGCGAAACCCTACGCATTGGTGACCGCATCCGCGGCTACCTCGCCAAAGTTAATCTGGAAATGCGCGGACCGCAGCTGGAAGTGAGCCGCGTCGCCCCGGAAATGCTGAAACAATTATTTACGCTGGAAGTGCCGGAAATCGGTTCCGGTATCATCGAAATCATGGGCGTTGCCCGTGCGCCCGGCGTGCGCGCCAAAATCGCGGTGCGTACCTTCGACCCGCGCATTGACCCGGTCGGCGCCTGCGTCGGCATCCGCGGCTCGCGCGTGCAGGGCGTGATGAACGAACTGGCGGGCGAAAGCATTGACATCGTCCTCTGGGATGAAGACCCGGAGACCTACGTGCGCAAGGCGATGGCACCGGCGCAAATTACCCATACTGCTGCCGACGAAACACGCAAGGTGATGGACCTCGCCGTACCGGAAAACAAACTGCCGCAGGCGGTGGGTCGTGGCGGGCAGAACGTGCGTCTGGCGAGTGAGCTCACCGGCTGGACCATCAACGTCTTGAGTGAAGCCGAATTTGAGGCACGCCAAGAAGCGGCGCAGGACGCACAAGAACAGGCGCTGGCAGAAGCGCTCGATGTGGACGATGAAATCGCCGATTTGCTGATTGAAGCGGGCTACACCGCGCCGGAAATGGTCGCCTATGCCGAGCGCGACGAACTGCTCGGCATTGAGGCGTTTGACGAAGAAACCGTCGATGCGCTGATGACGCGCGCGGCAGATTACCTGTTGCAACAGGCGTTTGTCGCCGAAGTGGAGCCGGAAGAAGAAATGCAATTGTCGCTGGAAAACGTCGAAGGCATTGACGAGGCGACCATCGCCGCCTTGCAGGAAAATGGCCTGCATACACAAGAAGATCTGGCAGAGCTGGCGGTGGACGAACTGGTCGGCTATACCGGGCTGGACAAAGAAAAGGCATCGGCGCTGATACTGAAAGCGCGCGAACCGTGGTTTCGTGGATGATGAGGGGTAAATGAGATGGCAGTAGCAGAACAAACCGTAGCAGCGCTCGCCAAGCAGCTGAAAATAACCGTAAGCCGCCTGCTTTCCCTGCTGAAAGAGGCAGGCATTGCAGTCAGTGGTGAAGAAGACACGCTAACAGCGGCACAGAAAGTGGCGCTGACCAAACACATGACGGCGAAAAAGAGCAGTGAGAAAAAACTCAGTTTAAAAACACCTGCGGCGAAAAAGCCCACAGCCACCGAGAAAAAAGGCGGCGAAGCGGCAACGAAAAAACCACGTGGTGGCGCGAAAAAAACTGGTGAGAAAAAACTAAGCCCGCGCGAAATCGCACAACAAATGGCCGAACAACAGCGCTTGGCCCAGGGCGAGGCGATGCGCGACAGCGAAACGCGCGCGCGTGAAGAAGCGCAAAACGCCGAACGCCAGCGCGCTGCCGAAGAAGAAGCACGCCGCGCCCGCAAAGAACAAGAAGAAAAAGCCGCCCAGGACGCCGAACAGGCGCGGGTGAAAGCCGAAGAAGCGCTCGCCGCGCAACTGGCTGAGCAAGAAAAACAGCGGAAAATACGCGAAGCGGAAGACGCCAAGCGCAACGCTGCCGAAGAACTGCGCAAACAGGAAGAGCGGGAAAAACGCGCCGCCAAAGAAAACGAAGAACTCGAACGGCAGCGGCAAGAAGCGCTGAAAGACGTCGCCAAACGCGAAAACTACGAAGAAGAAGCCGAATCGCGCTTCCACATCCAGTCGCGTGAACGCGGCGCGGGCAGCGGCCGTGGAGAACGCGGCGGCAAACGCAGTGGCGGTCGTGACGGCGATGACCGTCGCAGTGGCGGTGCCAGTGCCGGCAGCCGTGGCGGCAAAGGCGGCAACAAACGCGAACGCGAGCGCAAAGGCGGCAAATTTGAAAAACCCGTCGCCCCCGTTTCGCGCGAAGTACGCATCCCGGAAACCATCACCGTCGGCGAACTGGCGCAAAAAATGAGCGTCAAAGCGGGCGAACTCATCAAAGTCATGATGAAACTCGGCTCAATGGTCACCATCAACCAGGTGCTGGACCAGGAAACCGCCGCGCTCGTCGCCGAAGAAATGGGGCACCAATACATCCTCATCAAAGAAAACGACCTCGAAGCGCAAGTCATGGCCGAGGCCGACGAAGACGCGGGCAACATCATCCAGCGCGCGCCGGTCGTCACCATTATGGGGCACGTGGACCACGGCAAAACCTCGCTCCTCGACTACATCCGCAAAACCAAAGTCGTTGCAGGCGAAGCCGGTGGCATCACCCAGCACATCGGCGCCTACCGCGTACAGACCCCGAAAGGCACCATCACTTTCCTCGACACCCCCGGCCACGCCGCCTTCACCGCGATGCGCGCGCGCGGCGCGGACGCCACCGACATCGTCATCCTCGTGGTCGCCGCCGACGACGGCGTCATGCCGCAAACCATCGAGGCCATCCAGCACGCCAACGCTGCCAAAGTACCGCTCATCGTCGCGGTCAACAAAATGGACAAACCGGACGCCGACCCCGACCGCGTCAAATCCGAACTCTCCCAACACGGCGTCATCGCCGAAGAATGGGGCGGAGAAAACCTCTTCGCCTACGTCTCGGCGAAAAGCGGCGAAGGCATTGACGACCTGCTCGACAAAGTCCTCATCCAGGCGGAAGTGCTGGAGCTGACCGCGCCATCGACCGGCATGGGGCGCGGTGTCGTCATCGAATCCCGCCTGGACCGTGGCCGCGGCAGCGTCGCCACCGTGCTGGTGCAATCCGGCGTCGTCAAAAAAGGCGACATCATGCTCGCCGGCATGGAATACGGTCGCATCCGCGCCATGCTCGACGAAAACGGCAACGAACTCAAAGAAGCGGGCGCCTCCACCCCGGTGGAAATCCTCGGCCTCTCCGGCACGCCGAACGCGGGCGACGAAGTCGTCATCGTCGAAAACGAACGCAAAGCGCGCGAGATTGCCAACTTCCGCCAGGGCAAATTCAAAGAAATCAAAATCGCCCGCCAACAAAAAGCCAAACTGGAAAACCTCTTCAGCAACACCGGCGACGGCGAAGTCCACACCGTGAACCTGATGATCAAGGCGGACGTCCAAGGCTCGGTCGAAGCGCTCTCCGATTCACTGCTGAAACTCGCCACCGACGAAGTCAAAGTGAACATCATCGCCTCCGGCATCGGCGGCATCACCGAATCCGACGTGCAGCTCGCCATCGCCTCCGAAGCCATCATCATCGCCTTCAACGTCCGCGCCGACGCGAATGCGAAAAAACTGGCCGAAAACGAAGGCGTTGACCTGCGCTACTACAGCATCATTTACGAAGCGATAGACCAGGTGAAAGCGGCAATGCAGGGGATGCTCTCGCCCGAAGTACGCGAAGACATCATCGGCCTGGCAGAAGTGCGCGAAGTCTTCCGCTCCTCCAAATTCGGCACCGTGGCGGGCTGCATCGTCGAAGACGGCACCCTCAAGCGTAACAACCCGATTCGCGTCCTGCGCAACAACGTCGTCATCTACGAAGGCGCGCTCGAATCGCTGCGCCGCTTCAAAGACGACGTGAGCGAAGTGCGCGCCGGCACCGAATGCGGTCTGGGCGTGAAAAACTACAACGACGTGCGCATCGGCGACCAAATCGAATGCTACGAGCGCGTCTCCGTCGAGAGGACCCTCTGATGCCGAAAGGACAAGACCGCACCCGCCGCATCGGCGAACAAATGCGGCGCGACCTCGCGGTCGCCGTGCCGCAAATCCTCGACCACCCGCACGCCTCGCTCCTCTCCATCACCGCGGTGCGGGTAACGCGCGACCTGTCGTTCGCCAAAGTGTACGTCACGCACGTCATCAACGACGCGGACGAACGCGCAGCGCTCCTGCGCGCGCTAAACGCGCACGCCGGCCAACTGCGGCACGCGCTCGCACAAAAACTCAGCATCCGCAAAATGCCGGAACTGCACTTCATCTACGACGACTCGGTTGAATACGGCGCGCGCATGGACCACCTCCTGCACGATCTGGTCAAAGACCTGCCGCCGGAAGAAGACGACAGCGCCTGAGCACAAAGCGCGTTCCTTCGGGAACGCGCTTTGCTTTGGTGGGGCAGAATAATATACATACACATCGAGCGCTCAGGTGTATGTATAACGTCATTATCCCTGCTGCAGCTTCTCTTGCTTCCGACCTCGTCCCGACTAAGCCTACAGATATGGCGGACTCTATTTGTATTCCATACAACGCCCCGCAGAAGAAGGCCTTTTTTCTGCGAACAAGAAGAAACCAAGGCGGTATGGAATAAGTGGGATAGCTATACATACACATCGAGCGCTCAGGTGTATGTATAACGTCATTATCCCTGCTGTGGCTTCCCTTGCTTCCGGCCTTATCCTAGCCAAACCCACATAATAAAAGCCCCCGTAGTAACACGGGGGCTTCTTGTTGCGGCTTTAGCCTTTCTGCGGCATCCACTCAATCGGCAGGGTGCAGGTGCAGATGAGGTGGCGGTCGCCATAGGCGTTGTCGATGCGGTTAACCGGGGTCAGGTATTTCGCCGGGTTCATGCCGTCGAGTGGGAAGACGGCCGTTTTGCGGTCGTAGCCGCGGTTCCAGTCGCCGGTGAGGTCGGCCAGGGTATGCGGCG
>CAURAS010000060.1:0-7951 GCA_963522865.1 uncultured Cardiobacterium sp. | reverse complement strand
GCCTTGCAGCATAAGGCTTACAGCGTTTTTTAGCTCCTTTTTTGTCCTATACGCCGAAATTTTTTGTTTTTGCACTGCCTTGGCGAGTTTATTGGCATCATAGGCTTTATAAAGTTCTGCCTCGTTTAGCCATCCTCTCGTTATCATGGAAGGATAAAAATAGTATTCGCCTTTTTCGTCTTTCTCCATGCTGATCTCCAAATCTTCACGGTTTTCATAGAGTGCCTTGCAAACATTGTCCGGAATTGCTTTCATATCTTTGGGTTTACTGCTGAATTTCTTGCCGTCATAAATTACGGTAGTCTGCACGTAATCGGCAACAAATTTTTTATCCTTGATGCGGTAATCCCCTTTATTCGACATCATCAAATCATTGCCATAGACTTCCGCGGTTTTATCTGGCTTGATGGCAAGCAGAAAGTGGGGGAATTCCAGTTGCCCGTTCGCGCCTTTATTAAAACCATAAACGGGGATGACGTCCGTATCACCGATTTGGTAGGTTTTGCCATAGGCAAAGCGATCTGCAAAGAAATCTTCTTGATATTTGTTGGCATCGTAACCCGGTGCCTTGAAGGGATCGAGAATTATCTTGCCTTGGTATTTAAGGATGACGCCCTCTGTTCCTTCTTCGGTATTCTTGGCTTCGGTCAATTTGCCATAGCGGGTTTTTACTTTTTTTATCGAAAAGCCAAAGGTTTCGTCTCCGGCCGCGTGTAGCATCGCCATTGATAATACGGCGGTTGCAAGCAGTGTGGTTTTTAGTAGGGTTTGCATGGATGTCTCCTATGTTTTTTAGATGCGTATGAATTATGGCACAGTGTTTTTGGCGTTCCCGGCAAGACAATTTTGTGAAAGTTTCGGTTGCATGGGCAAACATCCGTTTATAGGTTTATAGCGATACTCATAAAGTTTTATACCAGGCGCGGCGCCGAAGACCGTACGCGGTTGTACAGCGCAACGCCGTATGAGGCTTTGGGAGGATTGCTATACATACACTTCGAGCGCTCAGCTGTATGTAAATCACCTCCTATTTCTCCAGCTTGCTTTCCACCTGCGCGTCTTCGCTTACTGTCGCGAGTTTGATGCGCTCAATGAGTTCTGCCCAGTCAATGTCGCGGGTGTGGCCGATGATGTCCAGGCGTGGCGCGCCGCGGCCTTTCACCAGGTAGTAGCCGTTTTGGCCGTCGGCGGCGGGGGCGATGCCGTCCAGTTTGAGTACGCCATTGGTGAGTTCGGCGCTGAAGCCGAGTTTGTCGTAGGGAAAGCGGTTTAAGACGCGGATGAATTGGTTGACCATCAGACCACCGCCGCCATCGCCGACGCGCGAGAGGTAGGCGACGGCTTCGTGGCTGATGCGCCGCCGGCCGGGGTTTTGCGCCGGGGTGTGCAGGCGGGCGCGGAAGTGTTGTGGCCGCCAATTGGTGAGGACGACGTCTTCGGCGCTGCCTTCGATACGCCCTTCGATACGCCCTTCGATTTCGCCGATGCCGAAGGCGTTGGTCAGTTGTTGCAGGTCGAGGCGCGAGAGGCGCAGGTTGAAGACGGCGAGCGGCGCGTCGCTGAAGAAGCGGCTGATGTGCAGTTGTTCGATTTGTACGTTGCCGTCAAAGACGGCGACGTTTACCGGCTGGCGCAGTTGCAGGCCGTCGCGCGCGAGGCGGATGTCGGGCAGGGTGCCGCTAATCATGCCACGAAAGCGCACGGTGTCGAGCGCTTCGCCGAGGTGGGTGAGGCTGATGGGGTCAATTTGCGCGCTGATTTGGTAGTTGTCGCCGCGCGGGGTGAGGCGGTGGAGGGTGATGCCGCCGTCAAGGAGCGGGATGTGCAGGGGTTTTTGTAGGGTTACGCCGCTCGCGTCCCAGCGCAGTTCGGCGCGCATGGCGCCCACGGGCAGTTTGTGCCAGCGCGCGCCAGCCAGGCTGAGGCGCGAGGGTTCGCCGTTGTTGCCCGCCTGGCCGTCGAGGTCGCGCAGTTCGTAGCGCCCCTGGCGGTCGCTGATGTGGATGTGGTTGAGGACGGCGGCGAGGTAGCCGATTTTGCCGTCACGGTAGTTGCCGCGCAGGTAGAGGCTGCCTTGCAGTTCGGCGTCGCCAAAGAGGCCGTCGCCGAGCATGGGTTTGAGGTAGCGGCGGTAGAGGTTATCGGCGTCGCCGCTGAGTTGGTGCAGGGTGAGGGCAGTCAGGCGCTTGTGCGCGAGGTTCCAGTCAAGGTCGGCATGGGCGTGGGTTTTGCCGTCGTCAAGGGTGAGGTCGCGCAGGGTGAGGCGGCCGGGTTGCCAGTCGAGGCGGGCGCTGAGGTCGAGCGGCGCGCCGTCGATTTTCAGGTAGTACGGGGTGATGAGGATTTCGCCGTGCGTGAGGTGGAGCGCGATGTCACCTTGCCAACGGCTGCCATGCTGGCGCAGGTCAAGGCGGGCGCTGCCGTGGAGATGCTCTGCCGCCTGCATACTGTCGGCGCTGTTGTAGCGGAGGTCGTCAAGGGAGACGCTGCCGCTGATGCGCAGGCCGTTGGCGTCGTGGCGCAGGGTGAGGTCGGGGCGTAGCGTGCCGCCTGCCTGGATGCCGCGCGTGTTCAGCAGGGTGGGCAGGAGGGCAAGCGGCAGTTCGGCGGCGATGTTGGCGCCGCCGGCGGCGGGGTTGAGGGTCGCCTGTAGCCGCTGTTTGTCCGCTTGCAGGCGCAAGGTCGCGCCGGGCGGCAGTTGCAGTTCGCCGCGCAGCAGGTGTTGCAGCAGGATACGGTCGGCGGTCAGTTGCAGGGCGGTGTTGCCGCGCTGGCTGCGCAGGGCGAGGCTGTCGATGGCGATGCTGTCGCCGTCGCGGCGCAGGCGGGCATCAAGGACGGTGTTTTTCAGCGGGGTATTGGCGAGGCGGGTCGCGGGCAGTTTACCGCTGAGGTGCCAGTGTTGGTAGTCGCCGCTTTCGGCGCGCAGTTGCAGGTGGTTGACGGGGACGCCCGCGATTTGTCCGTCCAGTTCGAGTTCGAGGGTGAGGGCGTGGGCGGGGAGTGCTGTCGCCAGCAATATAAGGGCAATGATGCAGGCAAGGAATCTGCGTTTGCTTGCTGCCCCCACCCCAGCCCTCCCCCACGGGGGGAGGGGGCATATTGGTCGCAGTCGTAACAGTAGTTGCTGAATCGCACACTGCACTACCCCCTCCCCAGCCCTTTCTCTCGCTCCGCGAGCAAATACTTGTCGCACTTCGCGCGAGCTGTTCCAGTCCCGCTGCGGGCGCTGCGCACCCTGCGAGGGAGGAGACAATGCGGTGGCGGTATGGCTTTGCTGTTGTCGCAAACGCTTTTGGCTCATCGAAGTGCGAGGTATGCGGACAAACCCCACCCCAGCCCTCCCCCACGGGGGGAGGGGGCATATTGGTCGCAGTCGTAACAGTAGTTGCTGAATCGTCCATTGTAATAAGCACTTTTCGCGGGCAAGCGGGCGCAGGTTGTGCAGTTTTTTCATTCCGCCGCCTTGATTTTTTTGCCGCCCGCCTTCATGTCGGAAAAACTGTTTTTTGTCATGCCAGAGAGGTTTTTTATGATTGACGACGAGATGATACACGACGCGCCGGATGGCGGTGAGCCGCCTGCCGAACCGGCGGCGGATGTCCCTTTGATTGACACGCGCGAGGCGGAAATCGAGGCGTTGCAGGCACAGGTCGCGGATTTGAAAAACGCGGTGCTGCGCGAGCGCGCCGATCAGGAAAACCTGCGCAAGCGCTTCGAGCGCGAGAAGGAAAACGCGCTGAAGTACGGCAGCGAGAAGCTGGTGCGCGATTTGTTGCCGGTCCTGGATTCGCTCACCCTGGGGCTGGATGCGGCGAAGGCGCACGAGGCGGAAGGCAAGCAGGCGCTGGAGCAGTTCATCGCGGGCTCGGCGATGACGCTGAAGCTGCTGTTGGAAACGCTGGAGAAAAACGGCATCACCGAAATCAATCCCGTCGGCGAGAAACTCGACCCGGAGCTGCATCAGGCGCTGTCCGCCATTCCCAGCCCGGACGCCGAAGCGAACACCATCCTCCACGTCGCACAGAAAGGCTATCTGTTGAACGGGCGGGTGATTCGCGCCGCGCAGGTCATCGTCGCCGACGGCTCGCAGAAAAATCCGCCGCAATCTTGAAAAGCTGGCACGCCACCCCACTTAGGCAGTCAGCACACGTTTTAATTTGAAATATTGGAGTTTATAACTATGGCCAAAATCATCGGTATTGACCTCGGTACCACCAACTCATGCGTATCCATCATGGACGGCGACAAGCCGCGCGTCATCGAAAACGCCGAAGGTGCGCGCACCACGCCGTCCATCGTCGCCTTCACCGACGACGGTGAAGTACTGGTCGGCCAACCGGCAAAACGCCAAGCCGTCACCAACCCGAAAAACACCCTCTACGCCATCAAGCGCCTGATTGGCCGCCGCTTCGACGAAAAAGAAGTGCAGAAAGACATCAACCTCGTCCCCTACAAAATCGTCAAGGCCGACAACGGCGACGCCTGGGTCGAAGCGGTGGACAAAAAAATGGCACCGCCGGAAGTCTCGGCGCGCGTGTTGATGAAAATGAAAAAAACCGTGGAAGACTTCCTCGGCGAAAAAATCAGCGAAGCCGTCATCACCGTGCCCGCCTACTTCAACGACAGCCAGCGTCAGGCGACCATCGCCGCCGGCCGCATCGCCGGGCTGGACGTCAAGCGCATCATCAACGAACCGACCGCCGCCGCCCTTGCCTACGGCATGGACCGTGGCGCGCGCGACGCGAAAATCGCCGTCTATGACCTGGGGGGCGGCACCTTCGACATCTCCATCATCGAAACCGTCAACCTCGATGGCGAACAACAATTTGAAGTACTCTCCACCAACGGCGACACCTTCCTCGGCGGTGAAGACTTCGACGCGCGCATCATTGACTACCTCGTCGCCGAATTCAAAAAAGACAGCGGCATTGACCTCTCCAAAGACTCGCTCGCGCTGCAACGCCTGAAAGAAGCGGCCGAAAAAGCCAAAATCGAACTCTCCTCCAGCGAGCAGACCGAAATCAACCTGCCCTACATCACCGCCGACGCCTCCGGGCCGAAACACCTCAACATCAAAATGACCCGCGCCAAGCTGGAATCCCTCGTCGGCGATCTGATAGAGCGCACCCTCGAACCCTGCCGCCAGGCGCTGAAAGACGCGGGACTGTCCGCCAAAGACATCCACGACGTCATCCTCGTCGGCGGACAGACGCGGATGCCGAAAGTCCAGGAAACCGTCAAAAACTTCTTCGGCAAAGAGCCGCGCAAAGACGTCAACCCGGACGAAGCCGTCGCCCTCGGTGCGGCCATCCAGGGCGGTGTTATCGGCGGCGACGTCAAAGACGTGCTGCTGTTGGACGTCACCCCGCTCTCGCTCGGCATCGAAACTATGGGCGGCGTGATGACCAAACTCATCGAAAAAAACACCACCATCCCGACCCACGCCGAAAACGTCTTCTCCACCGCCGAAGACAACCAGTCCGCCGTCACCATCCACGTCCTGCAAGGCGAACGGCAACAGGCGAGCAGCAACAAATCGCTCGGACGCTTTGATCTTACCGGCATCGAACCGGCGCCGCGCGGCATGCCGCAAATCGAAGTCAGCTTTGACATCGACGCCAACGGCGTACTCAACGTCTCCGCCAAAGACAAAAAAACCGGCAAAGAACAGGCGATTACCATCAAGGGCAGCTCCGGCCTCTCCGAAGAAGAAGTCCAACGCATGGTACGAGACGCCGAAGCGCACGCCGAAGAAGACAAAGTCTTCCAGGAAAAAGTCAGCGCGCGCAACAACGCCGAATCCATGCTGCACAGCATCGAAAAAGCCGTGGCCGAGCTCGGCGATGACGTCACCGCCGCCGAAAAAAGCGCCATCGACGACGCCAGCAAAGCGCTGAAAGAGGCGATGGACAACGGCAGCGTCGAAGACATCAACGCCAAGAGCGAAGCACTTATGAACGCTGCCGGCCCGGTCATGCAAAAAGCCTACAGCAAAATGAGCGGCGAAGGCGCGGCAGCGGGCGCGAGCGCGGGCGGCAACAGCGACAGCGCGCCGAAAGACGACAACGTCGTCGATGCCGACTTCCAGGAAGTCAAAGACGACAAATAAACGCGATTCCCCCGCCGAACCGCTCCCTCCCCCGCAGGGCGAAGCCCGCAGCGGGGGAGGGCTGGGGTGGGGGTAAACCAAACCGTTTCCCCACTGTGGCGCGGCTCGCACCGCGATTCCCCCCTCCCCCTGTGGGGGAGGGGCGAGGGCACCCATGAAAGAGGCGAAGCCTCTTTCATGGGAACCGGGGGGTGGGGTTACTTGCGGCACGCACAAAATTCTTGCGGACTCACGTTTACATACACATCGAGCGCTCAAGTGTATGTAAAACACAGCCCCTACATCCCCCTACCAAACCCGTCCCCAGGACGGATTGCTGAAACCACCCCGCAGGCGGCATCAGCAACCCGCCCTCTTCCATCACCCACACAAAAATGGCAGAAAAAGACCTCTACAACATCCTCGGCGTCGCCAAAACCGCCAGCCAGGACGAAATCAAAAAAGCGTTCCGCAAACTGGCAATGAAATACCACCCCGACCGCAACCCGGACAACCGCGAAGAAGCCGAAGCCAAATTCAAAGAAGCCAAAGCCGCCTACGACATCCTCTCCGACGAACAAAAACGCGCCACCTACGACCGCTACGGTTACGAGGCCGCCAGCGGCAACGGCGCAGGCGGCGGCTTTGGCGGCTTCGGCGCGGGCGGCTTCAACGCCGACGTCTTCGGCGACATCTTCGGCGACATCTTTGGCGGCGGACGCAACCGCGGCGGCGCCCGCCAACAACAGGCGCGCGGTCACGACCTCGCCTACGAACTCGACCTCTCCCTCGAAGAAGCCGTGAACGGTGGCGAAAAACGCATCCGCATCCCGACCTACGTCCGCTGCAAAACCTGTAGCGGCTCAGGCGCCACCGAAAAATCCGTCAAGCGCAACTGCCCCGGCTGCAACGGAAGCGGCCAAGTGCGCATGCAACAAGGCTTCTTCTCCATCGCCCAAGCCTGCCCGCAATGCGGCGGCAAAGGCCAAATCATCGAAAACCCCTGCACCGACTGCCACGGTGACGGCCGCGTCAAACAACAAAAAACCCTGAACGTCAACATCCCGGCGGGCGTCGATAACGGCGACCGCATCCGCCTCTCCGGCGAAGGCGAGGCGGGCGAGCGCGGCGCGCCCGCAGGCGACCTCTACGTCGAAATCCATGTGCGCAAACACCCCATCTTCGCGCGCGAAGGCGACAACCTGCACTGCGCCATGCCCATCAGCTTCGTCACCGCCGCCCTCGGCGGCGACCTCGAAGTGCCAACCCTCGGCGGGCGCGTCATGCTCACCGTGCCGCCCGAAACCCAGACCGGCAAAACCTTCCGCCTAAAAGGCAAAGGCGTCAAATCCGTGCGCAGCCGCACAACCGGCGACCTCTACTGCACCGTGAACATCGAAACGCCGGTAAACCTCTCCAAAGCACAAAAAGACATCCTCGCCGACTTTGGCAAAACCCTGAACGAAGGCGGCAAAACCCACGCACCGAAAGAAAAAGGCTTCCTCGACAGCGTCAAAAAATTCTTCGATAACCTGTAACCCTCTCTCCCTTTTTTTAAACGACGATTTCGCGAAAAACCGATGTCAATGCATGAATCCGAAAAAGCCCCTCTCCCTGTGGGAGAGGGGTTGGGGTGAGGGCAGGGATGAATTATTTCCGTAGAAAAGAAAGATAGTTTGGAAGAAAATCTATTAGCAAACCGCATTACTCACCCCCTCCCCAGCCCTCCCCCGGGCTCCATGCAAAATGCGTCCGCATTTTGTATGGGTACCCGCCCGCTGCGGGCTTCGCCCTGCAGGGGAGGAGAATTCTCGATAACCTCAAAACCAAGGAAAAAACCATGGGCTTCCTCAGCGGCAA
>CAURAS010000059.1:0-8000 GCA_963522865.1 uncultured Cardiobacterium sp. | reverse complement strand
GCCAGAACCAGCCTTTCGGCAGTTCGTATTCGGGCAGTTCGGAGCGGACGTCTTTCGCCGCTTTCGGTTTGATGAACCAGGCGTAGCCCATGTATTGTTCTTGCAGGTCGCTGGTGGCCAGGCGCTGTTCGCCAATGCCGGCAAATTCGACGACCGCTTCTTCACCGGAGAGTTTTTTCAGCACCGCCGCTTCGCCGTCGCGCAGGAGGATGACTGCGGGCAGTGCCAGTTGCGGGATTTTGCGCAAGGGGCGTTCTTGCAGGTAGTTTTCAAAGCCCTGGTGTTTCAGTTCTTCGGTGAGCGCACGATAGTCGAAATCGCCCGCGTCGTCACGCGGTACGGAGGCCGCCAGGGTCACCGGGGAGACGGGGCTGCCGAGTATGCGGGTCAGCAGACTGATGTGTTCAAGCAAGCTGTTCATGGAATGCCCTTTCCTTCTTTAATGCGGTTATTTTCTGCGGATTGTGCCCGCCGCGGTCTTGCGCGCGGCGTTTTTGTTGCCGGTGGCTTTGCTTTTGGCGACGCTGCGGCTCTCGCTCTTGATGTTTTCCAGCGGATGTCCTTCGCTTTCCAGCAGCAGTTCGCCGCTGTCGCTGACGCGGACGAAGACGGTTTCCGGGCCGGTGTAGGCTTCGTCGCCGTAGGCGTCATCCGCGTTGGCAGATTCCAGTTCCATCGCCTCGTCGTCATCGACCGAGGTAAGGGTAAGCGGCGGCGGTTCGCCTTTGCCTTTTTTCTTGCCTTTGCCTTCTTTGGCATCGGGCGAGGCTTCGCCTTTTTTCCGTGCTTCGGCTTTGGCGTTTTCGTCGCTGACGTCGGGGATTTTTGCCCACTGTGCCAAGTTGCCAGTAGCGGAGAGGTATTCCAGTTTTGCCTGCATCAGATCCGCCTGAGCCTGTACGCGCAGCTGTTTGACGCTCGCCAGTTCGCTGTAGGCATTGACCACGTCCAGCAGGGTGCGGGTGGCGATTTTGAACTGGTCTTCGTAGTCCACGACGACCTGCTCCAGCGCTTTTGCCTGCGCTTCGCTCACTTCGATACGCGACTGGTCTTCGCGCATTTGCAGGGCAGCAACTTCGGCGCGCTGCACGAGGCTGTCGTAGATTTGTGCCAGTTTGGCCTGCGCCGCGGCGGCCTGGTGTTTTTGTAGTTCGATGCCGGGCGCGGTCGCCTTGTTGAAGACGTCGGCGGACATGGTGAGGTAAACGGCGGAGTCTTTGGTGTTCGCCTCAGCTTTCAGGCCGACGACGGGATAACGCGAGCGTTCCGCTACTTTCAGCGCGGCTTCGAGGCTTTCCAGTTCGCGCGCCTGGGCGCGGTAACTGGGGTGTGCTAGCGCGTCTTCTTCGCTGACTTTGTATTTGTTGAGGATGTCGGTAATCGGCATGCTGGCGAACGGGTCTTTCAGCTCGGATTCGGTCACCGGCGGATCGACGTAGCGCGCCAGGCGGCGCAGGGCGAGACCCAGCGCGCGTTCGTAACTGATGATGGATTCTTGCACCTGGATGCGGCGCGCGTCTGCCTGGGTAAATTCGGAGCGGCGACCGGGGTCGTATTCGAGGATGATGCGCAGCTGTTTGACGATGTGTTCGTGGCGGGCAAGGTTTTCTTTCGCCACTTTCAAGGATTCGCGCGATTTCAGCGCTTCGAGGTAGTCGGAGGCGATTTTGAACGCCAGTTCTTCGGCGGTTTCGCTGGTTTTGTTTTTGTAGTACTGGGTTTTGATGCGGTCGCGTTCGATGCTCGCGCCGGTCGCGCCGAAGTCGTAGAGTTTCCAGTTGGCTTCGACGCCGGGGGTAAATTTGTAGTCGTTCTGACTGTTAAGCACGGCCTGGTTAACGCCTGCTTTCAAGGTTGGCCAACGGCTGGCCTCCGTTTGTTCCAAGGTGCTTTGCGCCACGCGCTGGTTTGCCTGCGCCTCGGCGATCTGCGGATCGCGGACAACCGCCGCGCGCAGTATTTGCGGCAGGTCCCTGCCGCTTGCCTCGATTAAACAAGCTACCGCCACGAGGGCCGTGACGGTAGCGGTACGGAGTAGCCGTTTCATTAGATTCCTGTCAGAGTAAAGTCCGTTTCATGTCGCCGAGGATTTGCGCCAGCAAGGAGGTCATGCGGGCACCCAAGGCTCCATCTATTACACGATGATCATATGACAGGGACATGGGAAGCATCAAGCGCGGGGCGAAATCTTTGCCGTTCCACACAGGTTGCATCGCCGAGCGCGAGACACCAAGTATAGCAACTTCAGGGGCATTGACGATGGGTGTGAAGAATGTTCCACCGATGCCGCCGAGGCTGGAGATGGTCATCGACGCCCCGGACATATCTTTCGGAGACAGTTTACCTTCGCGCGCTTTTTTGCTAATAGCAGCGAGGTCGGCAGAGAGGTCGTAGATGCCTTTTTGGTCAACGTCGCGGATGACCGGGACGACGAGGCCGTTCGGGGTGTCCACAGCAATACCGATGTTGTAGTACTTCTTCAGAATCAGCGCTTTGCCGTCCGGCGAGAGCGAGGAGTTGAAGCGCGGCAGTTCTTTCAGGGCGCTGGTCAGCGCTTTCATCAGGAAGGCCAGCATGGTGACGCGCACGCCGCGTTTTTCCGCCTCGGCCTTGAGCGAGACGCGGAAGGCTTCCAGTTCGGTGATGTCGGCGTAGTCGTGCTGGGTGACGTGCGGGATGTTGAGCCAGCAGCGAGTCATCGCCGCACCGGTCAAGACGTTGATGCGTGACAGCGGTTGTTCTTCGATTTCGCCGAACTGGCTGAAGTCCACCGCCGGAATCGGCGGGATGCCGCCCATGCCTTGCGGGGCGGCACCGCTGACGGCGCCACCTTTGCCACCTGCGGCTGCCGCCGCGACGCCACCGCTGGTCAGCAGGGTTTTGACGAAGGCGCGGATGTCGCTTTCGAGGATGCGACCGAGACGGCCGCTGCCTTGTACTTTGCCGAGGTCAACGCCCATTTCGCGCGCGATGCGGCGGATGGCGGGGCTGGCGTGCGCGGTAGCGAAGCCGGCTTCGTCGATTTGCGGGTTGGCACTGGGTGCGGCGGCGGCAACCGGCGCAGGTGCGGCGGCGGGCGCAGCTTGCGGGGCTGGTGCGGGCGCGGCTTTTGGTGTTTCTGCCACCGAGGCAGGCGCAGGTGCGGCGGCAGGAGCTGCGGCGGCACCGCTGAGGGTTGCAATCAGGTCGCCCTGTTTGACTTTGTCGCCCACTTTGATGGCGACGCTGGCGACGGTGCCCGCCGCTTCTGCCGGGACTTCCATCGAGGCTTTGTCGGATTCGAGGACGATGACGGATTGGCCGTTTTCGACGCTGTCGCCCGCTTTGATGAGGACTTCGATGACGTCCACCGCGTCGAAGTCGCCAATGTCCGGCACGCGGATGTCGGTTTGTGCGGCAGCGGCGACGGGGGCAGCGGGCGCGGCTTTTGGCGCTTCTGCGGCGGGCGCAGGTGCGGCGGCAGGGGCAGCCGCAGCACCGCTGAGGGTTGCAATCAGGTCGCCCTGTTTGACTTTGTCGCCGACTTTGATGGCGACGCTGGCGATGGTCCCGGCGCTGTCTGCCGGGACTTCCATGGAGGCTTTGTCGGATTCCAGCACGATCACGGACTGACCGTTCTCGACGCTGTCGCCCGCTTTAATCAGGACTTCGATGACATCGACGGCGTCGAAGTCACCAATGTCAGGTACGCGAATTTCATTGCTCATTAGTTTGTATCCTGTTTCGTGAGTTTGGGTTTATCGGTAGAGCGGGTATTTGCTCTCGGTATCAATGCCGTATTTTTCAATCGCTTTTTGTACGTCGGACGCTTTGACTTTGCCCTGGTCGGCGAGCGCTTTCAAGGCGGCAACCACGACGTGGTAGCGGTTCACTTCAAAGTGGCGGCGCAACGCTTCGCGCGTGTCAGAGCGGCCGTAGCCGTCGGTGCCGAGCACGAGCATGTCGCGGTCTTTCGGCAGGTAGGCGCGGATTTGGTCGGGATAGGCGCGGATGTAGTCGGTGGAGACGACGATCGGGCCTTCTTTGCCGGTCAGCACTTCGTTCAGGTAGGCGGTGCGCGGCTTGGCTTCCGGGTGCAGGCGGTTGTAACGCTCGACGTCTGCCGCTTCACGGGCAAGCAGGGTGAAGGAGGTTGCGCTCCAGATATCGGAACCGATGCCCCAGTCTTCGGCGAGCAGTTTGGCGCCGGCGATGACTTCCATCAGGATGGAGCCGGAGCCCATGAGCTGGACGTGGCCTTTGCTGCCTTTGTGTTCGCCGATGGGGTGCAGGCCTTTGAGGATGCCGTGCTCGCTGCCTTCCGGCATTTCCGGGTGGGCGTAGTTTTCGTTGAGCAGGGTCATGTAGTAGTACACGTCTTCGTGCTCGGTGTACATGCGGCGGATGCCCTCGCGCACGATGACCGCGACTTCGTAGGCGAAGGTCGGGTCGTAGGGAATGCAGTTCGGGATGACCGCGGCCTGCATGTGGCTGTGGCCGTCTTCGTGTTGCAGGCCTTCGCCGTTGAGCGTGGTGCGGCCGGCGGTACCGCCGAGGAGGAAGCCGCGCGCGCGCTGGTCGCCCGCTGCCCAGGCGAAGTCGCCGAAGCGCTGGAAGCCGAACATCGAGTAGTAGATGAGGAAGGGGATCATCGCCACGCCGTTGACGCTGTAAGACGTCCCGGCGGCAATCCAGTCGCACATCGCGCCGGCTTCGTTGATGCCTTCTTGCAGAATTTGCCCGTCGGCGGCTTCTTTGTAGAACATCAACTGGTCGGCGTCGGACGGCGTGTATTGCTGGCCGAGCGGGTTCCAGATGCCGTACTGGCGGAACATGCCTTCCATGCCGAAGGTGCGGAATTCGTCCGGCACGATGGGCACGATGTGCTTGCCGAGCGCCTTGTCTTTCATCAGGGCGCCGAGGACGCGGACGAACGCCATCGTGGTGGAGATTTCGCGGCCTTCTTTGGTGGCAGCGGTGATGGTGGCGAAGGATTCCAGCGACGGTGCGGGCAGGGAGGCGGCGCGGTCGTGGCGTTCCGGCACGAAGCCTTGCAGCTTCTCGCGGCGCTCCAGCAGGTATTTCTGCTCCGGTGAGCCTTCGGGGAATTTCAGGTACTCGACTTTCTCGACCTGCTCATGCGTCAGCGGCAGGTTGAAGCGGTCGCGGAAGGCAAGCAGCTGTTGCAAATCCATTTTCTTGGACTGGTGCGCGACGTTTTGTGATTCGGCAGAACCACCCATCGCCCAACCCTTGACGGTGTGCATCAGAATCAGCGTCGGCGTGCCGCTTTCCTGCGCGGCCTTGTACGCGGCATAGACCTTGAGCGGGTCGTGGCCGCCGCGTTGCAGCGCCCAGATTTCCTCGTCGGTCATGTCGGAAACCAGCGCCTTCAGTTCGAGCGAGTTGAAGAAATGCTCGCGGATGTAAGCGCCGTTCTTGGATTTGTACGTCTGATAGTCGCCGTCGTTCACTTCCATCATGCGCTTGCGCAGCACGCCATCGACGTCGCGGGCGAAGAGTTTGTCCCACTGGCTGTCCCACATGACCTTGATGACGTTCCAGCCGGCACCGCGGAATTCGCCTTCCAGCTCCTGCACAATCTTGCCGCTGCCGCGTACCGGGCCGTCAAGGCGTTGCAGGTTACAGTTGACGACGAAGACCAGATTGTCGAGATGCTCGCGCGCCGCGAGGGCGATTTGCCCGCGGGATTCCGGCTCGTCCATCTCGCCGTCGCCGAGGAACGCCCAGACCTTGCGCCCGGTGTTCTTGATAAGACCGCGGCTTTCCATATAACGCATGAAGCGCGCCTGATAGAGCGCCATCATCGGACCGAGACCCATGGAAACCGTCGGGAACTGCCAGAAATGCGGCATCAGCCACGGGTGCGGATACGAAGACAGCCCGTTGCCGCCCACTTCCTGACGGTAATTGTCGAGCTGTTCCTCGGTCAAACGGCCTTCGAGGAAAGCGCGGGCGTACATCCCCGGCGCGCAGTGTCCCTGGAAGAAGACCAAATCGCCGCCCTGCTCGCCTTCCTGCCCGTGCCAGAAGTGGTTCTGCCCGACTTCATACATGACGGCGGATGAGGCGAAGCTGGCGATATGCCCGCCGACGTTGGTGTGCTTGCCGGCGCGGATGACCATCGCCAGCGCGTTCCAGCGCACATACGCCTCAATGCGCTTCTCCAGCTCCAGATTGCCGGGATAAGACGGCTGGCGCTCCACCGGGATGGTGTTGTAATACGGCGTGGTGAAGCCGCTCTCAAAACCAAGACCGTCGCGGGCGGCCTGCTCCAGCAGCGTTTCGAGGATGAAGTGCGCGCGCTCCTCGCCCTCCTCACGCAGGACACTGGCGAGCGACGCCAGCCATTCGCGGGTTTCTTGCGGGTCAATATCTTTTTTCATCTTTTTCGTAGCCTCCAAAAATAAACCTAAAAACTGTGCGCAAAACAGCGCAGAAGCGGCGCAAATTGTAGCACGCCCGCACCCGCGCCGCACGGGCGGCAAGGGGCGCTGCAAAAAAAGCGCCGTCAAAATAACCCATTACCTCATAAGCCCGCGCAACATTAAGCGCAGACGATAGACGGCGCAGACAAATAAAAACCGCCGCAAAAGCAGCGGCGGTCGCACGAACAAAATATACATACACCATGAGCGCTCAGGTGTATGTAAATTAGAACACCCCGATGCCGTGCAAAAAGACGATAACAATCGCCAGCGGCGCGACGAAACGCACCAGCACGAACCACAAATCAAACACCCACAGCGGCAGATTGCTGCCGGTCATCGCCTCGCGTTGCACCGCCGCGCGCTGCCACGCCCAGGCGGTAAAGAGCGCGATTAACAGCGCGCCGAGCGGCATGCTCCAGCCGGTCACCAGCAAATCCAGCGAATCAAAAATCCCGCGCGCGCCGATAAACTGCACATCCTTGAGCAGCCCGAAGGACAGCGCCGACGGAATCCCCGCGAGAAAAATCGCCAGCCCGAGCAGCCACGATACCGGCGCGCGCCGCTCCGGTTTCTTGTACGCCAGCACCGCGACAATATTCTCCAACATCGAAAACGCCGAAGTGAGCGTCGCAAACAGCACCAGCACCATGAACACCACAAACAGCGGCACGCCGAGCGGCAACTTGGCAAACACCGCGGGGAGAATGGCGAAAATCAGCCCCGGCCCCTGATTGGGTGTAAACCCGAGCGCAAACACCGCCGGGAAAATCACCAGCCCGGCGAGCAGCGAAATCGCAATATTCATCCAGACGATACTGTTGGCGCTGCGCAGCAAATCGTAGTCATCGCGCAAGTACGAGGCATAAGTAATCATCACCGACACGCCGATGCTCAGGGCAAAAAACGCCTGACCGAGAGCAGAAAGCATCGTCTCGCCATTGAAAAACGACCAGTCCGGCTTGAGCAAAAACACCACGCCCTGCCAGGCGCTGGGCAGCGTCAGCGAGCGCAGCGCCAGCAGCAAGAACATCACAAACAGCGCGGGCATCATGTACTTGTTCGCCCGCTCAATCCCCTGACTGACCCCGGCCTGCACCACATACACCACCGCCAGCATGAACAGCCCCTGGAAAAGCAACACCTCGCCGGGACTCTCAATCATCGCGCCAAAAAACGCGCCATAATCCGTCACCGTCGCCAAATCGCCGCTGATACCGTGCCAAATATAAGCGACCACCCAGCCGCCGACGACGCTATAAAACGACAACAACACAAAACAGGTCACCACACCGAGCCAACCGACCAGCGGCCAGACGCTGCCGGGGCGGATGCGGTGAAACGCCTGAATCGCGTTGTGCCGGCTGTGACGGCCGATGACGAACTCGGCGACCAATACCGGCGCACCGACCAAAAACGTAAACACGATAAAGAGCAGGAAAAACACCGCGCCGCCGTGCGTGCCGGCGGTGTAGGGAAATTTCCAGATGGCGCCGAGACCGATGGCAGAACCGGCGGCGGCGAGAATGAAACCGAGACGGGAAGACCAATTATCGTGCTGACTCATAAACA
>CAURAS010000058.1:0-8054 GCA_963522865.1 uncultured Cardiobacterium sp. | reverse complement strand
GGCAAACGATGGCGCCTTGTGACGCTTGCCCGCCTTGCGTATCGCCTGTGGCGCCGTGGGCGGCAGCGGCTTGCTGACCGGCACGTCCGGCGGCAGGAGGCGCGCCAGCTCGTCCAGCGCCTGTTTGTACACCTTGCGCTTGAAATGCACCACTTCGCCCGGCGGGGCGTAGTAGTCAATCCAGCACCAGTCATCAAATTCCGGTGGTTGGTTGGAGGCGTTAAGGTTCACCGCCGGATCGCCGCTTTCCAGGCGCAGCAGGAACCATTTTTGTTTTTGCCCGATGCATTGCACCATGCCGGGACGGCGTTTGCGGCGGTAGCGCACCGGCAGGCGGTAGTAGAGCCAGTCCGCCGTTTCGCCAAGCAGGGTAACGTCCGCTGGCTGCAATCCGGTTTCTTCGAACAGTTCGCGCCACATCGCCTGTTCGCTAGATTCGCCCGCGTTGATGCCGCCCTGCGGGAATTGCCAGGAATCCTGCCCGCTACGCCGTCCCCAGAAGGCCTGGTTGCGTTCGTTGAGCAGCACGATACCGACGTTAAAACGGTAGCCCTGCGCATCGAAAATGTTGTTGTCCACTTGTTCTCTGTCCATGCAATCTATTGTTTCATAAACGCTGCTTACGCACAACGCGCCGCCTGGGAAAAAGGTTTTGACGGTTTTGCCGTTTCACGATAAATTAAATTCCATTAGCAACCTTTCTCAACTCCATGTACGTTTGTATTTGCCAGGGTATTACGGATCGCCAGATTCTCGACGCTATTGAGTGCGGCCACGACAGCAGCGCCGCCCTTGCCGACGCGCTCGGCACGGGAACGTGTTGTGGACGCTGTCAGGATACGGTGGAGTCGCTGGTGCAGTCCCGCGCCAAGCCGACGGTCTGGCAGGCCGCATGAGCATGAACTATAGAATAGAAAAGCCCCGCTCCGGCGGGGCTTTTTGGTGGACGGCTGTCAGTCATCGTCGTCGTCATCTTCGGCGAAGTCGTCGCGCGGTTTTTTCCGGCCGAAGGTGTCTTCTTCGCCTTTGATGAGGCGCTCAATGTTACTGCGGTGGCGGTAGATGAGCATGCCCACCATGACGAACACCGCCGGGCGCAGGTAATCCAGCGGTGCGTAGAAGATGGTCGCAATCACGGCAAAACCGGCGGCGGTCAGCGCGGAGAGCGAGGAGATTTTCGTGTTCCAGAAGACCGCGCCCCAGATGCCAACGGACAGGAGCGCCACTACCGGGTTCCAGCCGAGCAGCACGCCGAAGGCGGTTGCCACGCCTTTGCCGCCTTTCAAATCGAAGAAGATGGGATAGAGGTGGCCGAAGAACGCGCCCAGACCAACAAGGATTATCGTCAAATCATCCACGCCTGCCGGGAAGAAACGCCGCAGGATGGCGAAAAAGACCAGCGGCAAAAAACCCTTGAGGCTGTCGCCCGCAAGCGTCAGCGCTGCCGCTTTTTCACCGGCAATACGCAAGACATTGGTCGCACCGGGGTTGCCAGAGCCAAGCGTACGCGGGTCACCATAACCCATCGCGCGGCAGACAATCACCGCCGACGACAGCGAACCGCAGAGATATCCGGCGAATGCGCCAAAAATCCAGAAAAGAAGATGTTGCATAAAACCCCCTGTGCGATAATTCCAGTTTTTCAGCCCGTAACCTTATGAACACACAAGACATCATCTACCTCCATGCCATCAAGGTGCGAACCGTCATCGGCATTTTGCCCCATGAGCGTGCCATGAAGCAAACCCTGATTATTGATTGCGAACTGGGTACCGACACCCGCACCGCCGGGGCAAGCGACGACATCACCGACGCGCTGAACTACGCCGCCATCTGCGACAGCATCATCGCCTTCGCCGCGAGCGCCAACTACCAACTGCTCGAAGCCTTCGCCGAAGCGCTCGCCGCCACGCTGCTCGAACAATACCCGGCAGAAAACATCCGCCTCACCATCCAAAAACCAGGCGCGCTCGAAGCCACCCGCGAAGTCGGCCTGCGCATATACCGCGCGCGGAACTGAGGCACTATAATGCAGCCGCTTGAAAAACCACGACGCACCAGCCCCTGGCATGCCCTGCTTGCCATCGCCCTTGGTCTGCTCCTTGGCGACCGCAGCGGCGGCATGACCAGCTACTGGCTCGTACCGGAAATCATGCGGCTGGAACTCAACTGGCTGGAATACGCGCAAAAAATCCCGCGCCTCCTGCAAATCGACTTCCCGCCGGGCATCAGGAACACCATCCTGCACGCCAAACTCGCGGGCGCAATCATCGGCGCGCTAACCGCGTATGCCCTCTACCACACATACCAAAAAAGGAAAAAACCATGTACAGAAAACACTACGCGGCAGACGTCACCGAAGCATTAGACGGCCAAACCGTCCAAGTTGCCGGTTGGGTACACCGTCGCCGCGACCACGGCGGCGTCATCTTCATCGACCTGCGCGACCGCAGCGGCCTCGTGCAAATCGTCATCGACCCAGACACCGCCGACGCCTTCGCCCTCGCCGAACAAGTGCGCAACGAATACTGCCTCGCCATCGAAGGCCGCGTCCGCCTGCGCCCCGCCGGCACCGAAAACCCCGACCTCGCCAGCGGCAAAATCGAAATCCTCGGCAAACAACTGACCGTCCTCTCCAAATCCGAACCGCTGCCCTTCCAGCTTGACGAAGACAACGTCTCCGAAGAAATCCGCCTCAAACACCGCACCATCGACCTGCGCCGCGACGTCATGCAAAAAAACCTCATCCTGCGCAGCAAAGTCGCGGCCAGCCTGCGCCGCTACCTTGACGAACACGGCTTCATGGACATCGAAACCCCGATGCTCACCAAAGCCACCCCCGAAGGCGCGCGCGACTACCTCGTGCCCTCGCGCACCCACCCCGGCAAATTCTTCGCCCTGCCGCAATCACCACAACTCTTCAAACAAATGCTGATGATGAGCGGCTTTGACCGCTACTACCAAATCGTGCGCTGCTTCCGCGACGAAGACCTGCGCGCCGACCGCCAGCCCGAATTTACCCAGCTCGACATCGAAACCTCCTTCCTTGACGAAGAAGACATCCTGCAAATCATGGAACCGATGATACGCGGCATCTTCAAACAACACCTCGGCGTCGAGCTCGCTAACCCCTTCCCGCGCATGACCTACCGCGAAGCCATGCGCCGCTTCGCCTCGGACAAACCCGACCTGCGCATCCCGCTCGAACTGGTGGATATCGCCGACCTCGTCAAAAACAGCGGCTTCAAAGTCTTTGCCAGCGTCGCCGCGCAGGATAACGGCCGCGTCGTCGCTCTGAAAATCCCTGGCGGCGCCAAACTCACCCGCAAAGAAATCGACGACTACACCGCCTACGTCGCCCGCTACGGCGCCAAAGGCCTCGCCTACATCAAAGTCAACGACGCAACCAACGTCGAAGGCCTGCAATCGCCCATCGTCAAATTCCTCACCGCCGAAGGCGGCGCGGAAGGCGCGATTGCACTCGACATCATCAAACGGGTGGACGCGCAAAACGGCGACCTCATCTTCTTTGGTGCGGACAAAGTCAGCATCGTCAACGACGCTATCGGCGCCCTGCGCATCAAAGTCGGCCACGACCTCAACATGCTCACCTGCGACTGGGCGCCGCTGTGGGTGGTGGACTTCCCGATGTTCGAATACGACGAAAAAGACGGCCGCTGGTACTCCATGCACCACCCCTTCACCCAGCCGAAAACCGTGAACCTCGACGAACTGGACACCAACCCCGGCGACGTCCTCTCGCGTGCCTACGACATGGTGCTGAACGGTACCGAAATCGGCGGCGGCTCCATCCGCATCCACCGCGACGACATGCAACAGCGCGTCTTCAAAAGCCTCGGCATCGGCGCAGAAGAAGCCCAAGAAAAATTCGGCTTCCTGCTGAACGCACTAAAATACGGCTGCCCGCCGCATGGCGGCATCGCCTTTGGCCTTGACCGCCTCATCATGCTGATGGCCGGTGCCAAATCCATCCGCGACGTCATGGCCTTCCCGAAAACCCAAACCGCATGGTGCCCGCTCACCGACGCACCATCCGAAGCCTCGGAAGCACAACTGCGCGAATTGCACATCCGCAAACGGCAAGTAGAAAAGAGCGAATAACTACTTAAACAAACATGGTAGGGTGGGGCTTGCCCCACCATAACGACAACCATAGGGTGCGCCTTGGCGCACCGCCCTGAAAAAACAAACCATCGGGCAGCAATGCCCGATATTGATTTGAATACCAATGAACCATTACGGAAGTATCAAAAAATGGAATGACGAGCGAGGATTCGGCTTCATCCAAGAAGATCAAACCAATGCCGAGTTCTTTGCACACATCTCATCTTTCACATCCAAGACACCGCGCCCAGGAATTGGAGAACGTATTATCTTTGACGTTGAAATCAATGATAAAGGCAAAAAAGAAGCTAAGAATATTTATTATCTTGACCGCCCTAAAATTCAAGATCATCGTTCCCATTATTCAAAACATCATCGTAACACCAACAGTAATAGATTATTACAATTATTGGAATCTTTATTTTTAATACTCATTATTGCCAGTATTGGCTATTTTGTCTATAACAAATTTCTTATAGATAAATCACAATCCAATATTTCAAATTTATCCACCACCACATCTACAGTGCCTCATCCTGCCCAACACTATCATTGCGATGGCAGGCGATACTGCTCACAAATGCATTCTTGCGAAGAAGCGAAATTTTTCTTGAAGAATTGCCCAAATACAGAAATGGATGGCGATCATGATGGCACACCATGTGAACAACAATGGTGTACAGGGATTTTTGATTAAATACCAAATTAACGATGCCCTTAATGAAAAACTGGAAAACCTTCCGCGAACAACTGGAACTGCTGAAATCACGCGGATTGCGCGTTGAAAACGAAAAACGGGCATTGGATTATTTGGAGCGTATCGGCTATTACCGCCTGAGCGGTTACGCATACCCCCTGCGGCAAAAAGAAGCAAATAATCCCACCCGCTACAGCGATACCTTCCCGCCTGACGTCAGCTTTGAACACATCCTGCAACTCTACATCTTCGACAAAAAGCTGCGCCTGCTTGCCCTGGACGCGCTGGAACGCATTGAAGTCGCCTTGCGGGTGGACGTAAGCTACAACCTTGGCGCACAAGACCCGCTCGCCCATCACGATTCCAAATACTTCGACCCAAAATTTGACCATGCGGGCTGGTTTGAACAATACGAAAAACTGCTGGAACGCGCGGCAAAGGCAAACAGCGCCATCGTCAAACATCACCAGCACAAGTACGGCGGCGCATTGCCGATATGGGCAGCAAGCGAAATCTGAGATTTTGGTGCGTTGGCCAATCTGTACCGTGGCATGAAGCCGCTGGCGCAAGAAAAAATTGCCCGTAAATACGGCATTAAAAGCGGCAAACATCTTGGCAACTATCTGCACGGATTTAACTTTATCCGCAATATCGCCGCCCACCATAGCCGACTTTGGAACAGAAACATGATTGGCCGTCCAACCCTGAAAGGTCTGTCAGATTCTGAATGGAAGCATCTCTCTGAAGACAAAATTTTTCCTTCATTCTGCCTGATGCAACTCATACTGAAAAAAATTTGCCCCAACTCACAGTGGGGCAATCGTTTCAAAAAGCTGTTACAAGAGTTTCCGCCCATTGACAGCCGTATCATCTCCTTGCAAGATTTCGGTCTGACCGTAGATATAGAAAATTGGCCGTTATGGGCAGATAAAAAAGAGCCCCCGGCCTTGTGACCCTGATACGCATATCAGGCAAAACCGGGGGGATTAATGGCGCGCATTATAGCCCGCACGCGCCAACTGTCAACCGTACTGCTTATACCTCACGTTAGATCAACCTGTTAAAGAGCCCCATGACCCACACCGAACTTGACCCGCACCTGCACACCCGCATCAGCCGCTTTTGCGAAATCGGCGATGCCCTCGCTGAAGACGGTAAATACAGCGATGCTGTCGTTTCTTATCAGTACGCCTGGAACCTGCTGCCTGACCCGAAGGAAAACTGGGAAGCGGCAACGTGGATATAAATTGCTATCGATAATACCTATTTCCTCAATTTTGACAAACCCTTCCCGGAACAAACCTTAGCCATTGTGATTTTTGCTGCCGACTATGCGCCTTTTGAAGCACGGTTAGGCAAATTGGAGCATCATGTTGGCGCAAGATTCTGCGCCAGAGGGAAAATTGAGGAATATAACGAGCGTTTACAGATAAAGTTAAAGAATCCGCAGTTTTTGCGCTTAATGAAATAGCCCCTTTTTCGAGGCGGTTTGCCATTCATATTTCTGGAATCTTCATGGTCTTATTTACATACAGCTGAGCGCTCGATGTGTATGTATAGCAATTCTCCTCAAGCCTCATACGGCGTTGCGCCGTCTCGCCGTACAACGGCGTACGGTCTGCGGTGGTGCGCCTCGCGTGAGACTTTATGGGTATCGCTATAAGTGGCGGGGTGTAAATACAGCTGCTGATTCCCAGCCCCGCAGCGATGTATCCGCTGCGGGGTTTTTTTATGGAAGACGATTTGCAAGCGCAGGTTTTTGCGCGTGTGCTGAAGTCGCGCGAGAACGGCGCCGATGCTGCGCTCCTCCGACGGGTAACGGTAGTCAGCGCTGCTATTCTGCCAATATGGCGGTCATCTCCGTTTACATACACATTGAGCGCTCAGGTGTATGTAAATTCGCCGCTGCGCGAGCTGCTCCCGTCCCAGTAGGAGAAGGGCTTTTTACGACGGTTAAACGCTTGTTGGCGGTAGAAAGTGTTTATTTTGCCGCTGGTTTTGGCGCGAGCATGTGCATGATGAGGCGGATGAGGGTTTCTTTTTGCGGGGGCGCGGATTCAGCGACCAGCAGGGTTAGCGCCGCCAAGCCGGTGTCGTTGATAACTGTCTGTCCTGCGGCGTCAAACAGGCGGCCGTTGCGGTGCAGGAAGTCCACGAAGAGGAAGGCACCGCTGCGTTTGTTGCCGTCGGCAAAGGGATGGTTCTTCACGACAAAATACAGTAGGTGTGCGGCTTTGCTTTCGATGTCGGGATAGGCTGGTGCGCCGAAGACGGTTTGCGCCAGGTTGCCGAGGAGTGCTGCCAAGTCGTCGCCACGTTCGCGCGCGAATAGTTCGCTCGCCTCGCCGCGCGCGATCAGTTGTTGTTTGAAGTCCTGCAAGGCGGCGCGGGCGCTGGCCAGGTCGGGCAGTTCGCCGCCCGCTTCGCCTGCGGGTTCGGTAAGCAGGCCTTCGTCGTATTGTTGCAACCAGGCAAAGGTTTGTGCGTAGCGGCTGACGATATCCACCAGTCCGCGCCCGCTTTCCAGGGTGAGTTCGGGAGATGCCGCTGTTTTGCGGATGAGGGCCAGCGCCTGTTCTAATTCGGCGGCGTTGTGTTGTAGGCGTTGGCGGTTCAGCGTGTAGCCGTGTAAGAGGTATTCTTTGAGGCGGGTGGTTGCCCAGCGGCGGAACGCTACACCTTGCGGTGATTTGATGCGGTAGCCGACGGTAATGATGGTTTCTAAATCGTAGAACGTGACGGGACGGTCAGCGGAAGCAATTTGCATTTTTTGCAAATTGCTTTTTTCATCAATTTCGCCTTCGGCAAGGGCATTGCGGATATGGCGTGAGATGACCGATACGTCACGCCCGAACAGTTCGACCATCTGCGCCTGCGACAGCCAGACGGTTTCTTGGTCAAAGCGCACTTCTACTTGTGCCTGTCCATCGGCGCTGCGGTAGATTTGGATGGGTGGGTTGGTCATGGGGTTCTCCGGGGGGACTGGGCGCAGAATTATAGCGCTGCCTCCAACACCGCCGCCCGCTGACGCAGTTTCGCGGAAGGCTATTTGCCGCTTTGGCGCATGATGTTGTCCTTTGCGGCACTTGCGCCGCTACAATTCCCGTTTTGTGTTAAGGCATCTGACTCCATGAAATTCGTCCAAGCCAACGGTCTGCCGCATCCTTATGTGATGCTTTTTCTCGCGCCGCTTTTTTGGGCGACCAGCAATGTTACCGGCAAGCTCGGCAAG
>CAURAS010000057.1:0-8070 GCA_963522865.1 uncultured Cardiobacterium sp. | reverse complement strand
CCTACAGCGGCGCGGCCTCGGGCTACCTCGGCGAGCGCCTGCCCGAAGACGGCGCGGTGCGCGTATTCATCGAGCCCAACCCCAACTTCCGCCTGCCGGACGACCCCAACGCCGCCATCATCATGATTGGCAACGGCACCGGCATCGCCCCCTTCCGCGCCTTCATGCAGGCGCGCGTCGCCCGCGAGGCGCCGGGGAAAAACTGGCTCGTCTTCGGCAACCCGCACTTCACCGAAGACTTTCTCTACCAGACCGAATGGCAGGGCTGGCGCAAGGACGGCTACCTGCACCGCTACAGCCTGGCGTGGTCGCGTGACCAGGCGGAAAAAGTGTACGTGCAGGACAAACTGCGCGAAGAAGCGGCGAACGTGTGGCAATGGCTGCAAGACGGCGCGCACGTGTACATCTGCGGCGACGCGGCACGCATGGCGAAAGACGTCGAACGCGCGCTGTTGGACATCATCGCCGGGGAGGGCGGCATGCACGCCGACGACGCCGAAGAATACCTCGACGAACTGCGGCAAACGCGGCGCTACCAGCGGGATGTTTACTGAACGAACCGGGCATTGCCCGGTTTTTTGCGATGCGCTTTGTAGCGATACGCCTAAAGTCTCATGCAAAGCGCAATGCCGCATGCGGTTTGAGGAGGCGCGTTATACATACACTTCGAGCGCTCAGGTGTATGTATAACGATCCCATCGTTTACGGCGCATCGTTGTCGTCTTCCGCCGTAGTGCCTGTCACGAAATACCAGGCGGCGGCATTGGCGACGAGATAAAAAGCGAGGATGATGGCGAATGGTGCATCGAGGCGCAGTTGCCACAGTTGCACCACCAGCGCGGCGAGGAGGGTGAGGTAGCAGAGGCTGGCGACGAGGTGGAGGAAGGTCAGGTCGTAATCGCGGTAGCGGCGGGCGAGGTCGGCGCCGCAGGGCAGCAGCCAGTACCAGGCGAGCCACGGCGCGTCGCCAACAAGGGTGAGGGCGATGCCAAGGAGGATGCCGCCGTAGCAGCGGCTGCGGCGTAAGGGATCATCCGCGGGGATGCGGCTGAAGCCGGCGAGCGCGGTTGTCACGCCCAAGGCGGCGACCCAGGGCAGCCATGCGGGCGGGGCGAAGGTGGCAAGGACGGCATAGCAGGCAATCATGCCGGCGTAGAGCGGCGCGGGCGCGGTGGGCAGCGGTTTTTCGTGCTGGATGGCGAGGACGCCCAACCACCACAGTTCATGCGCGAGGATGAGGGCGAGGCAGAGCGCTGTTTGCCACCAGCCCTGCCCGTAGAGCAGGGCGGCGAGCGCGGCGAGGGCGAGATGCGGCAGGCGCAGATGCGCTTGCAGGCGGCGGGCGGCGGGAAAGAGCGCGCTCATGCTGCGGTCGTCGAGGCCGTGGGTGGTTTGCAGGCGGGCGAGCTGGATGTCGATGAGGCGGTGGTCGTCAAGCACGAAGTTGTTGCCCAGGCCGTAACGGCGCTGCCGCCAGCCGGAGAGCGCCAGCCAGGCGCCGAGTTCCGGGGCGCGGCGGGCAAGGACGCGCAGCACTTTGTCGCGCGCGCCGGTGTGGATGAGGGCGCGCAGGTAGTCGTCGTAAAGCGGGTCGTCGTCCGGCAGGCCGCGCAGCAGGCGGTATTTTTCGATAATCCAAATGAGGCTTTTCGGGTAGCGCTGCGGGCGGTCGCGCGCTTCTATCCAGCTGGCGATGAGGTCGCGGTAGTCGAGCTGCTCATCGATGGTCGGCAGCGCCGCGCTTTGGCTTTGCAGCAGCGCCAGCAGGGTGTCGTCGTCCTTCGCCTGCCGCCAGCTGCGGCGGATGGCGCGCGCGTCCAGGAGCGGCGCGGCTTCGTCGTCGTGGGCGAAGGTGTCGTACTGCTCGCCGCCGGCGAGCGCCGTTTCATAGGCCTCGCGCAGACGGATGAAGCCGTCCGGGTCGCGGTCGGGGCGGTGTTTTTTCAAGAGTTGCGCGTAGGCGCGCTTGATCGCGGCTTCGTCGCGGGTCGGCGCGATGCCGAGGATGTGCCAGCAGTCCATGTTCGTTCCCGGATAAAAGGCGGCATTCTATATAATGTCGCCGATTTTTCGTTACCGGAGTTTGCCATGAATCTCACCGTCATTGATCACCCGCTGGTTGCCCACAAACTCTCGCTGATGCGCGAGGCTGATTGCAGCACGTACCGCTTCCGCACGCTGACGCGCGAATTGGCGCGGCTGATGGCCTATGAAGCGAGCCGCGAGTTGCCGAGCGAGCCTTATACGTTGCAATGCTGGAGCGGCGAGATTACCGGGCGACGCATTGCGGGGAAAACGCTGACTGTCGTGCCGATTCTGCGCGCGGGGCTGGGCATGCTGGACGGCGTGCTGGACCTCATCCCGACCGCGAAAATCAGCGTCGTCGGCCTGCAACGCGACGAGGAAACGCTGCAACCCGTCTCCTATTTTGAAAAATTCACCAGCAAGATGGACGAGCGCCCGGCGTGGATTATCGACCCGATGCTCGCCACCGGCGGCTCACTCGCCGCCACCATCAGCCTGCTGAAAAGCAAGGGCTGCAAGGACATCAGGGCGCTGGTGCTGGTCGCCGCCCCGGAAGGCGTCAAACTGGTGAACGATGCCCACCCCGACGTGCGCATCTATGCCGCCGCGCTCGACAGCCACCTCAACGAAAACGGCTACATCATCCCCGGCCTCGGCGACGCCGGCGACAAGATTTTCGGCACGGTGATTGCCTAATCCCGCCGCATTTACATACACCTCGAGCGCTCAGCTGTATGTAAAAACTGCCAAGGCCGACACCATGAAAACCCTCCTCCTCGCCGTCCTGCTTGCCCTCGGCGGCTGCACGCAAAGCGACTACTTCGGCGATTACTACGAAAGCCGCACCGTTACCTACGGCATGGCGGGCAACCGCATGCAGAGCGACAGCAGCGGCTACTGGCACGAGCGCGGCACGACCATGCCGCAGGGCGACGTCGCTATCTGGAACGACGACGTCAATATTCACATCAACAGCAACCCGCCCGCGCGCCATCGCCCGGGCGGCTATGGCGGCTACCGCGACAGACCCTGCTACATCGAACGCGAGGTGTACCAAAACGGCCGCCCAACGACCCTCCTCCAGCCCTGCCACAGCACGCCGTATTACTGAACCATGCCCCGTAGCCAGCGCCTGCTCGCCCTGCTGCAACAGCTGCGGCAAAATCGCCGCGCCATCACCGCGCAGGCGTTAGCAGCGCAGCTTGGCGTCAGCCTGCGCACCATCTACCGCGACATCGACACCCTGCGCCGCGAAGGTGCAGACATTCGCGGCGAAGCCGGCACCGGCTTCCTCCTGCACAAAACCGACTTCCTCCTGCCGCCGCTGATGTTCGACGAAGACGAAATCGAAGCGCTGATTTTCGGCCTGCGCGCCGTTACCGTGCAGGGCGATGCCAACATGACCGCTGCCGCGCGCCGTCTACTCGCCAAAATCCATGACGTCCTGCCGCCGCAAGGGTCGGTACGCCTCGCCACGCAGGCGCTTTACCCCGCCGGCAGCAAAGCGGGCAACCCTTACAGCGCGGATGAATTGCAAGCCCTCGCGCAAATCCGCCGCGCCCTGCGCCGGCAACACAAACTCCACTTCCACTACACCGATGCGCACAACCGCGACAGCCAGCGCACCGTCTGGCCGCTGGCGCTGGGCTACTTTGAAGACGCACGCCTGCTCGCCGCCTGGTGTGAACTGCGTCAGGATTTCCGCCACTTCCGCTGCGACCGCATCCGTGACGCCCGCAGTGGCGCGCCTTGCCCGCAACCGCACGCGCTGCTCCTCCAGCAATGGCAGGCACAAGAGAACGTCGATTTACTGCGGATTTACGGGTTCTGAGCCTTGAATATACATACACCTGAGCGCTCATGGTGTATGTAAATAGCGCTGCCTGCCACGCGGCGTGGTTCTTGCCATCCGGAAAAACCGGTACACTGCGCCCAGATTTACCGCACCGAAAGGAGTCTTCATGAACGATATTCCGCACCATGCCTTCCGCGCGCTGCGTTTTACCTTGAAGCTCGGCATGATCGTTTATATCCTGCTCGCTGCCGCCGCTTATACCCGCCTGGACAGCATCCTCGCTCAATATATGCTGGCAGATGCCATGAAAAGTTATCGCGGGCTACCCGGTTTGACCGCGATTCTTGCCTTGCTTCCCGTATTTCTGATTTTTGCCAATAAAATTGTAGATAATGCAGCGCGCATCCGGGCTGGGTTGCAAGATGAACCTATCCCTTTCAGCATGAACAGCATTCTTGAACTCCGCGTGTTGCGCCATTTTTCGCTGATAGTATTTGCAATAGGATTTGTTGTGGGCGTTTCCATTTATACCCTGGAGCAAATATTGGGTCTTTCGTCTGCTAGCGTCGAAATATTGTTTACCCTGTTCAATATAATTATCGAATTTCTGGCACCCGCGATGATTCTAAGTTTTCTCCATCATGAAACCGCATCTTCTATCATTGCGCCGAATCTTGTCCATGATGCAATCGTAGAGATCGGCATTTCCCGCTATATCGCCTTAATTATGATAGGCGGCGCCGTATTGGGTGCGATTATTGCGCTAAACCATTATGTAGTCGCCCCCAAAGCGCTGGAAAAAATCACCAGTGATTGGTTTGTGCAACAGCGCTCCGGACGAGATGGGCTTCCTTTTTCTTTCTATGTCTATCATTTCGCCTTTAACATTAGCCTCGTTACGACAGGCGCCTTTATCAGCAACCTTTTCGCCTTTTATTTCCCGCGCGCAGACGAAGACAGCGACGAATCTTTCCAATACGGCATGGATGCCGCTGCGCGCGAGGCCATTACCGCGACCCTCGCTGGTCATGGCGTAAGCGCGCCCCAAAGCGCACGCGCAGACGCAGAACCTCTGCCCGATTTCAGCCTGCTCGCCGCGGCAGATACCCGTAACATGGGCATCGAAACGCAAAAAGCCTTCGCCCTCGCCCTGGCGCGCGCCGATGCACTGTTGAAAAGCAACAAAATCGACGCCGGCCTTGCTCTGCTCGCGCCGTTTGCCGATGAAACGCATGATGCTGCCGCCTACTTCCCCGCCTATCAGCGTATCTACGCGCTAAAACCACAATATGAGCTGTTGCAACGCCTCATCGCTGCCGCCGCGCACGGCCATTTGCCGAGCTACACGCTGATTCGCCCGGAGCTGGAGTGCATCGACCCGGCGGATTTGCCCGCAGACAGCGTGCTGCCGCTGGCGCAGTTTGCCGCGCGGCAGCAGCATTACAAGATGGTGCTTGCCCTCACCCGTCAGTTTGCAAAAAACCACCCCAACCATGCGCAGCTGATTGATATATATATACTTGCTGCCCGCGCCTTGGCGAAAAGTGGCGCAGCTAACAAGGCGCAACAGTTGTTGCAACAGCTGCTCGCCCGTTATCCCGACCATGCCAAGACGGCGCAAATCCGCCACACACTCAACCTGTTACAAAATCAGGAATAACCTGCCATTGCGAACGCATACGCGCTTGGCACAAACCGCGCTTACCGGTAACGCATGGTAAACGTGAAAAACAACCCTCTGAAAAACAATACAAAAGGAATTTACATGCACGATGATACCGCCATCAGCTACCTGCAACGCAGCCTGCAATACCTCATCCGCCCCGGCAACTTGCTGTACTGCGGTCTGCTTGCCGCCGTTTTCATTGCCCTGCGCCTGCTGGGCGATGAGCGCCTGGCGGGCCGGGGTATTCTCATCTGGGGCATTGTCTTCGTGTTCATCGCCCTTTTTGCCTGCAAGATGCTCGACAGCATCCAGCGCCTGCGCTACGGCCTGGAACATGAGGCCGTTCCCTACGGCCTCCTGAGCAAACTGACGCCTGGCGTGGCCGGTGAGGCGGCGGTCGTCGTCCTCTTCTGCGGCGTGGTGCTGCTCCTGCTGCATCTGCCACCGCAGAATGACAGCCGCGAGCTGATTGCCCAAATCCTTGCCGTCGCCCTTTACGTTCTCGCGCCCGCCGTGATTCTCGCCCTTTTCCAGGGCGAGGGGCTGTCCGCCCTGTTCAACCCCGCCGCCTGGAAGCGCGCGCTGAATGACATCGGCATCACGCGCTACCTGATCGTGCTTGCCATCCCGCTGCTCGTTGCCCTGTTCCTCGTCATCGCTTATACCTTATTAGTGCAGCTGGCCCTCAGCCCGGCAGACCAGCGCAGTTACAACAGCAGCAGCGGTGCTTATGGCGCGCCGCCGGTGGTGTATGCCATCGTTGCCCTGCGCGGGCTTATCCTGACCCTGCTGGTGGCGCTGCCGCTCCTCTATTCCGCCTGGTTTTACCCGCCGCCGCCCGAAACCCTTGATCCCGAACAGCTCGACATTGACGAAAGCGAACTGGCGCACATCAACATGGACGACGCCCTGCTCGCCGAGCTAAACCGCCTCAAGGCCGAAGAAGAACGGCTGGCCAATCACCACCGCCGCGCGCCACCGGTGGATCTCAACCTGCTGCGCGAGGCCGATACCGAAGGCATGAGCGCCGAAGAACAGCGCAATTTCGCAGGCGACCTGACCCAGGCGGACGTCCTCATTCGCCAGGGCGAGAACGACCAGGCCATCGCTCTGCTGGAAAAATATACCGACGGCATGCACGACACCGGCCGCTACCTGCCTGCCTATAAGCGTCTGCACCAGCTCTACCGCCGACAAAAACGCGAGGACGAAATGCAGATGATGGAAATGCGCCTGATAGAAGCCACCGCCAGCGGCAATCCGCACAGCTACGTTACCATCCACCAGACGCTGAACGAAATCGCCGACGGCGTGCTGCCCGCCGACTGGATTTACCCGCTGGCGCAGGCGGCCGCCAGCAAACAGCACCACGACACCGTGCTGGCGCTCACCCGCAACTTCGCCAAACACCACCCCGAGCATCCGCACATCGTGGATAACTACTTCCTCAGCGCGCGCACCCTGGCGAAAAAAGGCGACCTCGACAAATCCCGGCAACTGCTGCAACAGCTGCTGAAGCGTTACCCCGACCACACCAAGGCGACGCAAATCCGCCGTACCCTGGAACTGCTGCAACAGCGCAGCGCGCACGCCTGATGCCCGCGTAGCATCCGCAAAAAAGCCACCCGACGGGTGGCTTTTCTCTGCGCCGATATGGCGATACTCACAAAGTCTCATCCCAGGCGTGCTGCCGAGGACTGGAGGCTTTGGGAGGATTGCTATACATACACCTGAGCGCTCCATGTGTATGTATAGTGGTATACATTTGAAACAAACCTGTTTGGCGTATTCGCATGGCGAACCGAAACGAGGCAAGCCGCCGATATGCCTCCCCCTGTGGGGAAAAGTTGCGGTGGGGTTAGCGGGCAAACCTCACCGTTGAACCAGGCAGCCCCAACCCATCAGCGCATTTACATACACCTGAGCGCTCGAAGTGTATGTATATTTAACCATCAGGCAAAAATCGTTTCCCATTCACTGCGCTTGTCGAGCAGCTTTTGCGCCAGCGCTTTTGCCCCTTCCAAACTGTGGCTTGCCGCCCAGCCGCATTGCACCTCATTACAGGCGGGGACTTCTGTCGCATTCAGCACATCCTTCAGCGTTTCCTCAATCAAATTCAGCGCCGTTTGATAATCCGGCTCATTGAGGAGCGACACATAAAAACCCGTCTGGCAACCCATCGGCGAAATATCGACCACATGCGCATTATGATTGCGCGACAATTCCGCCATTAAATGCTCCAGCGAATGCAGCGCCGGCATTTCCATATGCTCCTTATTCGGCTGGCAGATACGCAAATCATATTTGAAAATCACATCGCCATTTTCCCCCTGTTTCTTGTCCGCCAAGCGCAAATAAGGCGCTTTAACTTTGGTGTGGTCAAGATTAAAACTTTCGACATTCATGCGTTTTTCCATAAAAACTCCGGCTGAAAAAATAAAACAATCCGCTTCGGCACAAACCAAAACGGGCGCTATTGTGCCACAGAAGCGGCCGCCCGCTATATAATGCGCGCCCATTTTTCATACCGAACCGATACTTATGCGACACGTCGAACTCCTTGCCCCCGCCGGCTCCATGAAAA
>CAURAS010000056.1:0-8122 GCA_963522865.1 uncultured Cardiobacterium sp. | reverse complement strand
AACAACCGCCCGCGCAAATGTTTGCAGTGGAGAACACCTTATGAAGTGTATTTTGGACAAACCTTGCACTTGGTTTGACAATTCGCCGTATAAATAATGAGGGAATAAAAAAACCGCTGCAGGCATCCCCACAGCGGTTGGGTTGAGGCGGCGGCAGGCGTCAGCCTTTCAACGCCGCGGCGCGGTCGGTTTTTTCCCAGGTGAAGTCCGGCAGTTCGCGGCCAAAGTGACCGTAAGCGGCGGTTTGGCGGTAAATCGGGCGGATGAGGTCAAGCATTTCGATGATGCCGTAGGGGGTGAGATCGAACACCGCCTGCACGCGCTTGACGATTTCCTCGTCGGGGATGGTGCCGGTGCCGAAGGTATTGACCATGACCGAGGTCGGCTCGGCGACACCGATGGCATAAGACACCTGGATCTCGCAGCGCTTGGCAAGGCCGGCGGCAACGATGTTTTTCGCCACGTAGCGCCCGGCGTAAGCAGCACTGCGGTCAACCTTGGACGGGTCTTTGCCGGAGAATGCGCCACCGCCGTGATGCGCCGAACCGCCGTAGGTATCGACGATGATTTTACGCCCGGTGAGGCCGCAGTCGCCAACCGGGCCACCGATGACGAATTTGCCGGTGGGGTTGATGTGGAATTTGGTTTTGCTGTCCAGCCACTCAGCGGGCAGCACTTTGTCGATAATCAGCTCGCGTACCGCTTCTTGCAGGTCTTTCAGCGAGATGTCCGGGTCGTGCTGGGTGGAGAGGACGACGGCGTCAATACCGGTGATTTTGTCGTCTTCATAGCGGAAGGTAACTTGCGATTTTGCGTCCGGGCGCAGCCACGGCAGCACGCCATCGCGGCGCACCTGCGCTTGGCGCTCCACAAGGCGGTGCGCGTACATGATGGGCGCCGGCATCAGCGTCGGCGTTTCGTCGCAGGCGTAGCCAAACATCAGCCCTTGGTCGCCCGCGCCCTGTTTGCGTTTTTCTTCGCGGTCCACGCCTTGCGCGATGTCGGAAGATTGTTTGCCGATGGCGTTGAAGACGCCGCAGGTGGAGCCATCGAAGCCGATGTCGGAGCTGTTGTAGCCGATATCAACCACGGTCTTGCGCACCAGGTCTTCCAGATCAACCCAAGCGGAGGTGGTAACTTCACCGGCCAGCACCACCATGCCGGTTTTAATCAGCGTTTCGCAGGCGACGCGCGCGTGTTTGTCCTGGGCGATGATGGCGTCCAGCACCGCATCGGAAATCTGGTCGGCGATTTTGTCGGGATGCCCTTCGGATACCGATTCGGACGTAAATAAATAGTGGCTCATGCCGTACTCCTTTGAAAAATTGGATGGAAGCGCCGCCGCGTTCAACCCCCCACGCGAAAGCGGCGGCTATCCTATCAAAAAAACGTTCTCATTGCGCCGCCGGATTTGCCGTCGGGGCTGCGGTTTGTGCGATTAAATCGAGAAAGACCAGCGGCTCCTCGCCCGCGTTTTTCAGTGCATGACTTTGCCCCGGCCGGGCAATGGTGATATCGCCCGCTTTCACTTCTGATTCTTTGCCGCTGCTATCAGTAAAAATGCCCTTGCCGGAAATGATGATATAGACGTCTTCATTATTGTCGTGCTTGTGCAAACCAATTGACGCGCCTGGTGGCAAAGTCAGCCAGCCGATTTCACGAAAAGCATCTTTCTCATTCGTCTGTTTGCGTGTATAGGCAAATTGGCCGAGCAATGCGCCCTCCCCGCCTGCCGCCTTTTCTCGATCCCAAGTGGCGAGTTCCTCTTTGCGATAAAGCTGAATACCGCGATCCAATACTTCTCCGCGAAAGACCTGCTCTATTTTTTGCTGATATTGCGCGTCATTCGTCGCGGGTGCGGCAGACTCTGCATATGTAGTTGTAGTTGCCAATAAGACCGTAGTCAAAAGCATTCTTCTCATAATAACCTCACAATTTACAACGTCTCTAACCAGATACGTATATCGTTTTGTACGGATTCTGGTTCACCTGCATTATCAATAACGACACCTTTTTCTTCCGGTGCTAAAGGTTCCAAAATCGCCAATTGCGAATCAACCATATCAGCCTTCATATAATGACCCTGCCGCGCTTCCATCCGCGCACGATTGACACTGACGGGGGGCGCAAGATGAATAAAATATACCTCACCCTGCGCACCGCGCAGAATATCGCGATAAATCTTTTTCAGTGCAGAACAAGTAACCACCGTATAAGGAACACCTGCAGCTGCCTGTCCGCTCATCCAACCGCGCAAATTCTCCAGCCAGGGGAAACGGTCGGCATCGGTAAGCGGAATACCCGCCCCCATTTTGTCGCGATTGGCCTGCGTATGAAAATCATCGCCCTCGGCATAGGGGCAATGCAAATATTGCTGAATGAATTTTGCCGCGGTTGTTTTACCGCAGCCACAAATACCCATAATGACAAAATGTCGGGTTGTCATGATAGTTCCCCTTAATCTTAGCCGAGCAGTGATACGGCAATGGCAGAGAAAGCGAAGCCTAATAGCGCAATCAGCGTTTGGTTTACCGTCCAGGTTTTCAGTGTCGTGGCGGTATCCATATTGAGCAGACGACCCACAAGCCAAAATCCGGAATCGTTTACATGGCTTGCAGCGACAGAGCCAGCAGCAGTAGCCAGTACCGCGCCCGCCAATTGCCATTCATTGTAACCGGCAGTCGCAACAGCAGGTGCCATCAAGGCCGCCGCAGTTGTCAAGGCGACAGTTGCCGAACCTTGTGCAATACGCAGCACCAAAGCCACTAGGAAACAGCCGAGCAATACCGGTACGCCCATGTCTTGCATCGAATCTGCCAAAGCCTGACCGATGCCGGAGGCGCGCAAAACACCGCCAAACATACCGCCAGCGCCCGTAATCAAAATGACCGAGCAAACCGGTGCTAAAGCGCCATCCAGCGTTTTTTCTAAGGCTGAACCTTTTACACCACGTTTGGCACCAAGGAAATACATGGCTGCCAATACGGAAATGAGCAGGGCAATAGGTGTTGCGCCAATCATGCGTAAAAATTGCACCCAACCTGCATTACCATCAACTATTTTCGCCGCAGATGCCATATGCAAACCGGTATTCAAGAAAATTAGTACCATTGGTACCAGCATTAAAGCAATGACCAAGCCAGCACTAGCAGGCTGTTGTGGTTGGTCATTGTCTTTCTTGCCGCCTGCCAGTAAATCTGGTACTGATACGGGAAAGATTTTATTGGCTGTAAGTCCCCACCAATAACCACTGATTAGCCAGGTAAGGAATGCAATGGGTAAGCCGAGTAATAATACATGCCCGATATTGGCCGAATAAAATTCGGCAGCGGCAATCGGTCCCGGATGCGGCGGTAGGAAAACGTGCATGACGGAAAAAGCACCAATAGATGGCAACGCATAGGCGAGTACATGAGAATTCATGCGGCGGGCAGTAGCAAAAACAATTGGCAGCATGACCACTAATCCCGCATCAAAAAACATCGGGAACCCAAAAATAAGCGAGGCCACACCGAGTGCCAATGGCGCGCGTTTTTCACCAAAAGCACGGATCATTGCATTGGCGAGCGATTGCGCTCCACCAGAGGTTTCTACCAGGCGACCGAGCATTGCGCCTAAGCCAACCAAGAGCGCAACACTGCCGAGTGTACCGCCAAAGTTTTTCACCAGCACATCATTAACTAGCGCACTAAGTGGTAGGCCAGTCGCCAGCGCGGTAACGAGGCTAACCACCATCAGCGTCAAAAGCGCATGTACGCGGAATTTTATAATCAGCAGCAATATCAGGGCAATCGCCAAGGCTGCAATACTGAGCAGGGGCGTTGCCCCCATCGTTTGCGTCCACTCGTCCATAAAACCTCCGGAGTGTGTGGGTGGAAAAGACGGCGTTATTATGGCACAAAGCACCTGGCAAGAGTGCGGGCATAAAAAAATCTCCGCCAAGCGGAGATTCAAAGGAAACCGTCTATTTTAAGATTCGCCCAAATTTTCTTCGGCAATAGCTTGATTTAAAGTGTTAATTAGCCGTTCGCTTACCTGATTGACCATGCTGACTTCACGCGCAATGGTTTGTCGCTCCAGTAATAAATCAAAAGTCATTTGTAGGGCGCAAAGTACCATGAGGCGTTCCATTTGTACTTTGGGATGATCACGACGCATTTCAGACAAAGTCTTGTTTAATTGTTCAGCGGCATCAATCAGCATGTTACGCTCGTGCGGCTCACACCCTAAGGAATAAGTATTTTCCATAACCTGCACGCTAACTTTCATTTGTTCTCTACTCATTGTTCTACTCCGCGAATACGATCAATCATGGCCTGTTTACGGCGATTTGCCTGATCCAGTTCTGCCTGCAATATATCAATGGCAAGCTGATGTTCTTCTGCCTGTTCACGTAATGCCTGCGCATGGGCCGCAAGCAATGCTTCTTTTTCTGCCGCCCATGCCGCTTTATCTTCATCATAACGCTTACGCCAACGCTCGTCGGCTTTTTCCAAAGCACTGCGATATTCCTCGGCGCGTTGTGCGAGGGTTTCTTGATGTTCTTGCACGGTGAGATTATGGCGCACATTGAGTTCGTCATAATCTTCCTGTAATTGGCGATAATTCTTGTTGAGGGCACGCCATGCCTTAAGCAAAATATTGGTCTGCTTTTCAACACGTTTTAATTCGTCTATATGTAAACGTTCCTGAACTGGCTTCATGCTGATTCCTGCCTAGGCTTGAATGACGATAATGGCGATGCCATTACCACGGATTCATTTATACTACCATCATTGCAACAGCCGGACAAAAACCATGACCGCACAACCTCGTTACGACGCCCTTGCCGATCTCATTGCCGCCCGCGAATGGTGGTTTGCTGCGAGCGAGGCGCACGGCATCCTGAGCGCGCTCGTCGCCTGTAACCACGGCGGACGCTGGCCGGAAATCCTCTTTGCAAAAGGCGAGGTGGACGCCATCGCGCACGAAGCCTTTGACCGCCTCTCGCTGCAAATCGAAGAAACGCTCGCCGCCGATGCCCTCTCCTATCAGCTCCTCCTGCCGGAAGACGGCGCACTCACCGCGCGTGCCGAAGCGCTTGCCGCCTGGGCGCAGGGCTTCACCGTCGCCGTCCACTGGTTACATCCCGCGCTTGATGACGACGCCCGCGCCTTCATCGCCGACCTCGAAGAAATCAGCAAACTCGATTACGACCTCGAAGACAACGAAGACAACCGCCGCCAGCTCATCAGCCTCGAAGAACACTGCCGCATGGGCGCGCTGCTCATCTACGCCGAATGCCACCAAAAACCGGAGAAACCCGCATGAACTGGACCCGTGAAGCACGTTACACCGCGCTCAATGCTGATACCCGCGAACGCTACGAGGCCCTCTGCGCACAAGCCGCGAGCAGCCCGTGGCGACAGCGCTACCACGTACAACCGCCCGCCGGCCTCTTGAACGACCCCAACGGCTTCTGCCACGACGGCCGCGAATACCACCTCTTTTACCAATGGTTCCCGCTCGGCCCGGTACATGGCCTCAAATACTGGCAGCACCTGACCAGCGCCGACCTCGTTCACTACCAAAACCGCGGCATCGGCATCGCGCCAGACAGTGCATGGGACAGCCACGGCGCCTACTCCGGCAGCGCCCTTGCCGACGGCGACACCCTGCTCATCGCCTACACCGGCAACCACCGCACCGCCGCCTGGCAGCGCATCCCCTACCAACTCACCGCGCGCCTTGACGCACACGGCCTGCACAAAAACACGCCTTTCCTCAACGGCGCGCCCGCAGGCTACACCGAACACGTGCGCGACCCGAAAATCTGGCGCGAGGCGGATGGCAGCTACGGCATCGTCCTCGGCGCACAACGTGACAACCTTACCGGCACCGCGCTCTACCTCACCTCAACCGACGCCGAAACCTGGCAACTGCGCGGCGAAATCGACTTTGCCCTGCCCAACTTCGGCTACATGTGGGAATGCCCGGACTACTTCCCGCTTGACGGGCGCGACATCTTCCTCTGCTGCCCGCAAGGCCTGCCCGCCGACGGCGACCGCTACCGCAACATCTACCAGTCCGGCTACTTCCTCGGCACCTTCGACAAAACCGCCTGCCGCTTCAAACACGACGGCTTCCGTGAACTCGACCACGGCTTTGACTACTACGCGCCACAAAGCACCCTCGGCGCAGACGGCGAACGCCTGCTCATCGGCTGGATGGGGCTGCCGGACACCAGCTGCCCCAGCGCGCGCGACGGCTGGGCGCATTGCCTCACCCTGCCGCGCGTGCTGACCATAGAAGACGGCCAACTTCGCCAGCGCCCGCTGCCCGCGCTTGACCGCCTGCGCGGCGAAGGCGCGCACGACGGCATCCACTACGAGCTCAACCTCGCCAACCCGCAGAACCACCCCTTCATCCTCACCCTGCGCGCGGGCGCGAGCGCCAAGACCGTGCTGACCTACAACGGCGAAGCGCTCATCTTCGACCGCAGCCAAAGCGGCGCGCTGCCCGAACCGGAAAAAGACGCGCCCGGCAAAGGTGGCCATATCCGCCGTCTGGCGCTGACGCAGCTGCACAGCTTGCGCATCTACGCGGACACCTCCTCGCTGGAAATCTTCATCAACGACGGCGAAGCGGTGATGACCGGCGCCATCTACCCGCCCGCCGACGCCACCGGCCTGCACGTCGCTGCGGCTGACGATGCGACGGTGACGATTTACCCGATTCTCTAAACCCCGCCGCGTTTAGCGCGACCGGCCAATCCCTATTCAAAGCGGCGGGGAAAACAGCGCTCCCGCCGCCATTCCTTATAATCACTAAAAAATCCAAAAACTCACACCCACCGCGCATTTATCCACCACCGGAGAACATCATGTCCCTCTACGCCATCGGCGAAGCCCTGATTGACTTCGTCCCCAGCCGCCCGGGCAAGCCCGACGCCGACATCCGCTACACCCCGGCGGTCGGCGGCGCGCCGCTCAACGTTGCCGCCGCTTATGCCTGCCTCGGCGGCAAAAGTTACATTCTGAGCCAGGTCGGCGAGGATGCTTTCGGCGAGCAGATTGCCGCCACCGCGCAGGCGGCGGGCGTCGATACCCGTTACCTGAAGCGCAGCCGTGAGGCGAAAACGGCGCTGGCCTTCGTTACCCTGCATGACAACGGCGAGCGCGAGTGTGCCTTCTACCGCGACCCGTCCGCCGATATGCTCTACGCCGCCGACAACCTCGCCGCGATTGCGCCGCAGCCGGGCGACATCCTCCACTATTGCTCGGTGTCGCTCACCCCCTGCCCGATGCGTGAGGCGCACCGCGTTGCCATCGAGCGCTTCCGCGCGGCAGGCGCGCTGATTAGCTTTGACATCAACCTGCGTCTGCCGCTGTGGAAAAATCCCGCCGATCTCCATGCCGCCGTGCAGGAATATCTGCCGCTGGCGGACATCATCAAGATTTCCGACGATGAACTGGAATTTGTCACCGGCGAACGCGACCCGGCGCGCGGCATCGGGCAACTGCACCGTGGCGCGGTCAAGCACGTCATCTACACCCGTGGCGCACAGGGCGCGGCGTGGTACGACGCCAGCGGCCAGCGCGGCGCGGTCGATGCTTACAAAGTGCAGGCGCTGGACGCCACCGGCGCGGGCGATGCCTTCATCGGCGGCCTGCTCGCGGAAATGAGCCGCCTCAACCTCGACCTGCAACAGGCACTTGCTGACGAACACATCGCCGCCCTGCTGCGCCACGCCGCTGCCGTCGGCGCGATTACCACCCTGCAACGCGGCGCGATTAACAGCATGCCCGACCGCGACCGCCTGCAACAATTCCAAGAGGAGAACCACCATGAGTGAATACCGCCAGACTGCTGAAGCCATCATCGCGGCCGTCGGTGGCAAAGAGAACATCGCCGCCGCCACCCACTGCGCCACCCGCCTGCGCATGGTCTTGAAAGACGAGAGCAAAATCGACAAAGCCGCCATTAACGCTATCCCGCTTGCCAAAGGCAACTTCCTCACCGCCGGGCAATTCCAAATCATCCTCGGCACCGGCACGGTGAACAAAGTCACCGCCGAGCTGCTTGACCTCACCGGCGTCAAACAGGTCAGCACACAGGAAGCCAAAGACCTCGGCGCGGCGAA
>CAURAS010000055.1:0-8130 GCA_963522865.1 uncultured Cardiobacterium sp. | reverse complement strand
GGGTCAGCATGGGCGTCCCGTCCGACGGCTCCTACGGCATCGCCCCCGGCATCATCTATTCCTACCCCTGCCGCTGCAAAAACGGCGACTACGAAATCGTACAAGGCCTCGACATTGACGCCTTCAGCCGCGAAAAAATGGACGCGACCGACCGCGAACTGCGCGAAGAACGCGCCGCCGTCGAAAATCTCCTCAAATAAAATAAATAGACCGCTAACCAGCCCCGCCTCGTGCGGGGCTTCTTTTTGCTGCGGCACAGAAGGGGACAGCAGGTTCAAAATATACATACACCTGAGCGCTCGTAGTGTATGTATATAAAAAATCCGGCTGCAAAAGGCTTGCAGCCGGAGATTTAAGGAAGGTGAGAGGGTTACTGGACTTCGCCGCGCTCGCCTTGGAAGACTTGGTGACCGGAGGGGTCGCCGTAGGCGTCGGTGTAATTGAGATCGCCGACGATTTCTTCAGCGCGGGTACCACTAATGATGAGGTTGTAGCTGCCGCGTTTGCTGCTGCTGTAGATGTTATCCGCGGTGACATCGCCGTTTTTCACGCCGTAGTAGGTGCCGTACAGCCCTTCGTGCTGACCAATCGGCGCTTCAGCCAGCTTGAATTTTTCATGCTGGGTATTTTCGCTGACTTCGCCGGAGCCAACGTGCTTGGTGAAGTCAATGACGTAGTGCAGCTTGGCATCGTTCTGCGCGTTGTAGTCAAAGACGCGACCGACGTAAAGCGCGCGTCCGCTGGTTGGCAGGTTGTCATAGGGGGTCGGCGTGGTGTAGTACATCTGGCCGATATCCATATCGGGATTACCGCCTTGGCGGCCATAGGCATAAGCGCCGGCATAGAAACCGCGGAAGGAGCGCAACGCTAAATCTTGGCTAACCCGCTGGGGATCCTTGTCATGCTGCCCCCGGTATACGGTTTGCGCCACGCCCGAGTAGAAACCGCGCGGCAGGGTTAGGCTGTTGATGCCTAGTTTGTAGGCGCCACGGTCTTCGCTGGCAAGCGATTGACCATCTACCCGCAAGTCGTAGTGACTGTAGCCGTCCAGCGCGTCAGACCAGCGGTATTCCGGCCCACGTTTGTTCGCCCAGATCCATTCGCCAGCCGGGGATTCGGGGGCGATGATTTTGTTCTGTTTGGTCTGGCCGCGCGGAGTGGGGTCAGCCGCGCTGCTTTTGTCGTCGCTGCCGCCACAAGCGGCGACCAGGCAGAGAGTCAGGGCAGAGATAAGCCATTTTTCCTGCATGTTTGTGTTCTCCTGATAGTGTTGGATGTGTCCTGGGTTTCAGCGCTTGCCGCGTACCCACGGGCGTAAGAGGTTGCCGAAACTGTCGGTATTTTAACCTTTTTGTCATAAACGGCAATGTTTTTCCGCCCGTGTGGCGTTTTTCAGATCATGTTCAGCTCGATTTTGGCGCGCAGGCTCATCATTTCCATGCCCCAGGGCGGATCCCATTCCATGTGGACTTCGCATTCAAGCACGCCATCAACCGCTTCGACCGCATCCTTGACCCAGTCGGGCATGACGCCTGCGACGGGGCAGCCAGGTGCGGTGAGGGTCAGGTGGATGTCCGCCTTGCCGGTTTTTTTGTCGTAGCGGAGCGCGTAAATCAGGCCGAGTTCGTAGATATCAACCGGGATTTCCGGGTCATAGACGCCTTTTAGGGCGAGGATGATGTCTTTTTCGACTGGCGAGAGGCTGGGGTCATCGGGGTCTTTGTTGTAGGGGACGTTGTCTGGATCAATGGGGGTCATGCGGTGGGTTCCTTTTGGTTTTGGCGTTTGTGGTGTTTACATACACCTGAGCGCTCGAGGTGTATGTATAGCAATCCTCCCAAAGCCTCATGTGGCGTTGCGCCGCCTCGCCGTACAACGGCGTACTGTCTTCGGCGGCGTGCCTGATATGAGACTTTATGAGTATCGCCATAAATGGCAAGCGGCGGTAGGTTCATTCTTCCGGGGCAGCAGCATAGCGGTCGCGTTCGCTGAAATCTGCGGGCGCGGCCAACGGGTTATGTTCCAGGTTTAGCCATTGCAGCTGGGGCAGTCCACGGATGCGGTCAGAGAGTATGCTGAGTTGGTTATCGCCCAGGTCAAGGGTTTGCAGTTGTTGCAGCTGGCCAATGCTTTCTGGCAGCTGGGTCAGCTGGTTATTGCTGATTTCCAGACGCTGTAGCTTGAGCAGATTGCCGATTTCTGCGGGTAATTCGCGCAGGTCGTTGTCGCTTAGGTCGAGGACGCGCAGGTTGCGTAGTTGTCCGATTTCCGGCGGCAGGTCGCGCAGGCCATGGCGGTTGAGTTTGAGGATGTCGAGGGAGAGTAGCGCCTCGCGTTCGCGCGGCAGGATTTCGGCGCTGATGTCGTGGGCGTCCGCCCAGGCATTCAGGCGCGTCAGCCAGTGGTCGTCGGGTGACGGGCTGGCGGGCGCTTCGCCAGCGGTCATGGTCGGCGTGGTGAAGTAGAAGTCGTTGCTGATGGAGGCGGCGTACCAGGGGTTTTGTTTGCCGTGTGTTGCCGCGCGCACTTCGTTCAGGACGTTTTTCAGGAGTTGTTCGATGGGTAACGGCTGGCGCATCCATTTGACCAGGGCAGCGGTGTAGGGGCTGTTCGCGCCGGCGCCATCGTAGGCAACGGTGCCGGGCGCGGTGGCGTAGGCGATGAGGGTACCCTGGCTGCCGTTCATGTAGGCCAGTCCCTGCGCGTCGCTGCTGCGGGTTTGGCCGCTAAAGGGGTTGTTGCGGCAGGCGTCGAGGATAAAGAGGTTGAGGCTGCTGCCGCTGGCTTCCATGACACCAAGGATGTAGCCGCTGTCGAGCGCTTCGTATTCGAGTTGTGCGGCGTTTTCTAGGTTTTCCAGCGCGCCGATGGGGATAAGGTAGTTGGCGCCGTTGTGTTGCACGCCGTGGCCGGAGTAGTAAAACAGCGCAATGCTGCCAGCTTGTAGCTGCTCAGCGAAGGCGTTCACCGCCTGTTTCATGCTTTTCCGGTCGGCGTTTTCGAGGGTGGTCACGCGGAATCCGACCGCCTGCAATGCCTGCGTCATGGCGCGCGCATCGTTGATGGGGTTGGCAAGGGCGGCGCGGCTGTAAGCGGCGTTGCCGATGACCAGCGCCACGCGCGCCGGTTCTGCCAGCGCGGTCGTGCCTATGAGGAGGAAGGCGAGCAGCAACAGACGGTTGCGCATTTACAGGAAATGGCGGCGGTAGATGTCGATGACGCCGTAGATTTCATCGGCATCGCTGATGTCATCGCATACGGCCTTGACGGATTCTGCCGCGTTTGCCGGGCAGGCGGCGAAATCGGCTTGCGTCAGTATGGGCAGATCGCCGGGCGAGTCACCGATGGCGGCGATGCGCGTCGCTTTTTTGCCGTAGTGTTCAAAGAAGAACTGCGCGCCCGTCCATTTGCTGACGCCGTGCGGGATGATATCCAGCGTGCGCCCGGAGCAGTGCAGGTCAAAGCCGTCGGTCTGCAAATGCGCTTCCACCACGGCGCGCACGTCTTCCGCGCGTTTGCCCTTCTCGGCGACCAACGATACGCAGGCTTCTTTGCCGTGGCTCATTTTCCAGCGTACCGGGAACTGGTCGCCATGCGCCGCGAGGTATTGCGCCAGCGCGGCGATGCGTTCGCGCACCGGCGGCGTAAGCTGCGGTGCGTATACGACTTCGTCTTCCAGGTAATCGTAGAGCAGTGCGCCCTGGTCAGTCACGGCATAGCGACCAAAGCGGACGATTTGCGCGAGGGCTTCTATGTAAGAGAGCGAACGCCCGCTGCACAGCACGACTTCGGTCGCCGATTGCTGCACCAGCGCGGCGAGGGTCTGCAACGCCGCCACGTCAAACGGCGCGAACTTGCCGCGCGACAGGCAGCCGTCAATATCAAGAAAGAGGAAATCGCCTTGCATATCGGGGTCTCCAGGGATGGGAGGGGAAAGCAATATACATACAGGTGAGCGCTCGATCTGTATGTATATTGCGGGATGTCTCAGACCTGCCAGTTAATCGGCGCTTCGCCGCGCGAGCGCAGGATTTCGTTGGCGCTGGCGAAGTGTTGGCAGCCGATAAAGCCGTTGCCTGCCAGCGGCGAGGGGTGGACGGAGGTGAGGATGTAGTGCTTGTCGGCGTCGATGAGGCGGATTTTTTCTTTGGCGAAGTTGCCCCAGAGCATGAAGATAAGGTCGCTGCGTTCGCGCGAAAGTTGCGCAATGACGGCGTCGGTAAAGATTTGCCAGCCGATGCGGCTGTGGCTGCCCGCCTTGCCACGCTCAACGGTCAGGCTGGCGTTGAGCAGCAGCACGCCTTGATCCGCCCAGGCGCTCAAATCACCATGGTTGGGGATGACAAAGCCGGGAATGCTGCGCTCCAGTTCCTTATAGATGTTTTGCAGTGAGGGCGGGACGCGCATGCCCTGCGGCACGGAGAAGGACAGCCCCATTGCCTGCCCCGGCTGGTGGTAGGGGTCTTGGCCGAGGATGACCACGCGCACGCGCTCGTAAGGGGTGCGATTGAAGGCGTTGAAGATGAGTTTGCCCGGCGGATAGACGGGGATGTGTGCGTCTTTGGCGTCTAGCAGGATTTGTTTGATACGGGCGAAGTAGGGTTTGGTAAATTCGTCGTAAAGGGCTGTTTTCCAGCCAGTTTCGATTTGAACGTCGTCAGGGTTTATCGTAATTTCAGGGCTCATGTTTTTCTTGTGGAATGGTAAGAAATGCAGGCGAAATTGTGCCATATGCCCCGCCTGCTGGCAAAGGGTTTGCCGGCGCAAGGACGAGCCCGCGCGCGAGGGCTTCCCCGTCAGCAATGCGCTGTCGGAGCGTCCGGCAGCGGCACAGACACGGGAACGCATTGGCGACCGGGAAGCCAACACCGTGGCCGGTGTGGCGGGCGGTGCGGTACTGCTGACGCTGACCGACCGAAAGAGCCGTTTCCTGTTTGGTGTGCGTCTGGAGAAGAAGACGACAGAAGGGGTAAGCGCGGCGATAATTGAGGGACTGCGGGGGCAGACAGTGCACAGCATTACGCCAGACCGGGGCAGCGCGGAACGAACGAGAACACCAACGGTTTGTTACGGGAATTTTCCCTAAACATCAGAATATTGCGCAATTTACTGATGCATACATGGAGAAAGTGGTGCGTAAATTGAACAACCGCCCGCGCAAGTGTTTGCAATGGATAACGCCTGATGAGGCGCATCTTGAAGAAGCGTTGCACTTAATTTGACCATTCGCCGTATAACCCTGCCGCCAGCATCCGCTATATCATGCCGTTTTCCTTTCGCTGGAGTTGCCGATGAAGACGAAACCGCAGAAAACCCTCGCCGTCGCCCTTACCTTGCTGCTCGCTGCCTGCGCCACTACCGCGCGTTACGAAGCCGGCCTCGCCCGCTGGGGCGGGCAACCGCTGGATGATCTCGTCCTCGCCTGGGGACCGCCGCAAAGCAGTTACACCCTGCGCGATGGCCGCCAGGTCGTGGAATACCAGCGGCAGCAACTCATCCGCCGCCCTGGGCGCAGCATGCTCACCACGCCACGCGTCTTCTACCTGCTTGACGAAATGGAAGACGACTACGTCTTGCTGCAATGCCGCACCCGCTTCACCGTGGACGCGCAGGGCATCATCCGTAACTGGACGTGGGACGGCAACGACTGCCGCGAGTAACGGCAAAATTACGTGTATAGCCAGTAGGGGCGGTTAGGACGAAGTCCGTAACCGCCCGCATAAAAGAAACGGGCGGTTACGCGATGCTAACTGCCCCTGCCAGACTGGTTTACATACGCCTGAGCGCTCATGGTGTATGTAAACTGCAACCCCCAACCTTGGAGAAACGATGCTCACCTACCGCACCAACCACCCCGTCAGCCGCGCCCAGTTCATCGCGCTACTGCAAAAGACCAGTCTCGGCGCGCGCCGTCCGCTTGATGAAGCCGAGCGCATTGACGCCATGCTAAAAAACGCTGACCTGCTCATCTCCGCCTGGGACGACGAGCATCTCGTCGGCATCGCCCGCGCCGTTACCGACTACGCCTACTGTTGCTACCTCTCCGACCTCGCCGTTGATGAAGCCTACCAGCGGCGCGGCATTGGCCAGGAACTCCTCGCCAGCCTCAAGCAGGCGCTGCATCCGCAATGCAAAATCATCCTCCTTGCCGCGCCGCAGGCGGTGGATTATTACCCGCATATCGGCTTTGAACAGCACCCCAGCGCCTGGACGAAGGTTTGAGCCGGTAGGGGCGATTTACATACAGCTGAGCGCTCATGGTGTATGTATAATGCTCCCGGCCTTGCACCAGCCGCCCACAGGCGGCTTTTTTATTGGCGCACCAGCAGCACGCCGCTTTCGATATGCGGGGTGAACGGGAACTGGTCAAAGAGCGCGCAGGCGCGGATGCGGTGCGTCTGGCAGAGGGTGTGCAGGTTGGCGGCGAGGGTTTCCGGGTTGCAGGAGATGTAGAGGATGCGCGGATAGCGGGCGATGAGGGCGAGGGTTGCCGCATCAATGCCGGCGCGCGGCGGATCGACGAAGATGGTATCGAAATCGTAGGTGGCGAGGTCGATGCCGTCTTGTTGCAGGCGGCGGAAGGGGCGCACGCCGCGCAGCGCTTCGCCCAGTTCTTCGGCGGAAAGGCGGGCGACTGAGATGTTTTCTATAGCATTTTCGGCGAGATTGGCGCGCAGCGCACGGATGCCGCTTTTGCTGACTTCGGTCGCGAGAACACGGCGGTAGTGCGCGGCGAGCGGCAGGGTGAAGTTGCCATTGCCGCAGTAGAGTTCGAGCAGGTCGGCGCGGCTGCCCGCCTGTGCCGTCGCCCAGTTAAGCATCTGCTGGCAGACGGCGGCGTTGGGCTGGCTGAAGCTGTTTTCGTATTGGCGGTAGCGGTAGTCGCGCCCGCCGACGCGGAAGGTTTCCGTGATGTAGTCCTGGCCGATGACGCGCTTTTCGCGGCGCGCGCGGCCGATGAGATGCACGCCGAGTTTGGCGGCAAGCGCTTCCGCCGCCTGTTGCCAGGCGTCATCGAGCGGGCGGTGGTAGATGAGGCTGAGCATGGTCTCGCCCGCCTGAGTCGTCTGAAATTCTGCCTGAAAGAGGCGGTGGCGCAGGGCAGGGCAGTCGTGCAGGGCGATAATCACTTGTGGCATCAGGCGGTTAATCGCCGCGTGCGCGGGCGGGAAAGTGTCGGTGCGCAGCGGTTTGCCGTCGGCGCCGGTCATGGCGAAATGGCAAGTGTCGTTCTCGTGCCAGATGCGGAACTCGGCGCGCATGCGATAACCTTCTGGTGGCGAAGGGAAAATTTCCGCCTCCGGTGCGGCAAAGGGGGCGAGCATCGCGCGCAGGCGGCGGGTTTTGTCATCTAATTGGCTTTGGTATGCTGTCATCAGTTTTTTCACACAGGAGTAACCATGAAGATGAGCATTGTATGCTACGTCGGCCTGTTCGGGCTGCTTGCCGGTTGTAGCGGTCCGGTGCGACCGCCGCTGACCGTCGAGGCTTCCGCGCAGCAGGCACTGATTGAAAACGCCGAGGCGAAAGCGCAACCGCCTGCGCGCCAGGCGCTTTCTACTTTGCGCCAGATGGTGAACCGCGGCGAAATCATCCCCGGTGGCTGTTGGGATTATTTGAATGTTGGTTTTGACCGCGCGGGCATCCCTGAGGCGCGGCGGCAAATCGTGTTCTCCGGCGATGCGAAAGCAGGCCCTTATGCCGATGCGGCGATGCTGGCGCCGGGCGACTGGCTCTATTATGTGAACCACTCCTACGGCGATATTGAGCACAGCGGCGTTTTCGTCGATTGGACGGATTACGGGCGCCGCGAGGGATTGGTGCTGAGTTATGCCGGCGAGCAGCGCGGCGAACCGGCGCGCTATAAGGTTTATGATTTGTCGCATGTGTACCGCGTGACGCGCGCGCAGTAATGAGAAAGCCGCCTTTGCAGGCGGCTTTTTCGTATGGGCGCGTGGTGGTGCAGTCCTTGTTATACATACACCATGAGCGCTCAGGTGTATGTATATTGCCCGCTGGTGCCAGATTCAATGCGCGCCGTTGCCGACGGCTTGTTGCAGGTAGATCGGCTCGCCGAGGCAGGCGATGAGGTCATGCTGGGTTTCCAGCCAGTCGATGTACTCCTCAACA
>CAURAS010000054.1:0-8178 GCA_963522865.1 uncultured Cardiobacterium sp. | reverse complement strand
TCTACTGCGCCGTCATCATCAAACAGGTCGATGAAAAAACGCGCAGCAAAACGGGGATTAACGAACTACTGCGCAGTTAAAAAACGCCCCATTAAAACCAAAAACGTCGCAAGACGTCTTTTTAACCCCGACACCGCAGACCACGTCTTTCTCGTTTTATAACGGCTCGATGATTAGGACAACTTTGTCGCAAAATCTCGCACGCCCCCCTAACTAACAGATTTACACATGACTTCTCCCTATATCGTCGCGGGTCGCGGCATCTTTTTCTTGAAAACCGTCCCTGTGGGCGGTTTTTCTATGTGTACTTCACATGTCCGGGATAACCACCCCGCAATACTTGGGCTATCTGTTTACATACACCTCGAGCGCTCAGGTGTATGTATAAATCAGGCATGAGATTTCCCGTTCTTGCTTGGCAGGCGCGCAAACGGCGAGACAAAATGGCATCGTTCAGCCGCGCGCGGCCGCAAAACTGCCACGGTAGCGACAAGCCTACGCCTTCTCTCTCCTCATTTACATACACCTTGAGCGCTCAGCTGTATGTAAATCCGTCCCCGCAGATTACAGTCCTCCCCTCAGGAAGCGCTAAAATTGCCACTTCTTTTCATGAGGGCTGAAAAATGCATAGCAAAACACCGCCGGTTGCCGCGGTTCATCTGGATGAAGAAGCGCAACACGAGGTTACGCGCCTTTGCGTGCAGTCGGCGCTGCTGCTCCTGCAATATGGCGCGGAGAGCAATCTGGTGGTCGGGGTTTCGACGCGGCTCGGTTATGCCCTTGGCGCGACGCGGGTCGAGTGTACCCTTACCGCCAATTCGATTGTTTTGACGACGGTTTTTGACCGCTATTGCATCACCACCGCGCGGCGCAATGTGGATCGCGGCGTGAACATGACGGTGGTCAGCAGCGTGCAGCGCATCATGCTCGCCGCCGAGGAGGGGCGGCTTGACCGCGTCGGCGTACACGCGGCACTGGAGGCGGCGCAGCAGCAGACGCGCGTTTATCCGCCGTGGCTGGTGCTACTGATGGTCGCGCTGTCCTGCGCCTGTTTTGCCCGTCTGTCCGGTGCGGACTGGCCGGTATGTGCGCTCACGTTTGCCGCCAGCGTCTGCGGGATGCGAGTGCGGCAGTGGCTCGGCGGCCTGCATTTCAATGCGATGCTGGTTTTTATGGCGACCGCCTTTGTTACCAGCCTCGTTGCCGGGCTGGGGCTGCACTTTCAGGTCGGCAACGACGCCCATATTGCGATGGCATCCGCCGTCTTGATGCTCGTTCCCGGTTTTCCGCTGATTAACTCGCTCTCGGATGTACTCAAGGGCTTCATGAATATGGGCATTGGCCGCTGGGCGCTGGCGACGGTGCTGACGCTAGGCTCGTCGCTCGGTATTGTCATGGCGCTCGCCGTACTCGGCATTGATAGCTGGAGCAGTACGGCGGCGGCACGCCCGACATTGCTGTCGGCGCTGGATACGCTCTGGCTGCTGCTCAATGACTGGTTTTTTGCCGCGATTCCGGCGGTGGGTTTTGCCTTGCTCTTTAATGTGCCGCCGCGTGCGCTCAAGTTCTGCGCGGCGCTGGGCGCGCTTGGCCACGGCACGGCGACGCTGCTGAAATTGATGCAGGTAACGCCGGTCTTTGCGACGTTTTTCGCCGCCGCCCTCGTCGGCACGCTCGGCGTCTGGCTGGCGCAACGCTATCACCGTGCGCATCCGAAGGTGTTTACGGTCGCCGCGGTCATTCCGATGTTCCCCGGCATCCCTGCTTATCGCGCGATGCTGTCGCTGGTGCTGATTGAAAAGGAAGGGTATTCGCCGGAGCGCTTCGCGGTGATGGTCGATCAGTTCGTGCAGACGGGCTTTTTGCTGTCGGCACTGGTCTTTGGCCTCGCCCTGCCGGGGCTGCTCTTTTACCGGCAGAAGCCGGTGGTTTAAGCGCTGACCCGATTTATAGCGATACTCATAAAGTCTCATACCAGGCGCGCCGCTGAAGACGGTACGCGGCTGTACGACGAGGCGCTGCAACGCCGTATGAGGCTTGAGGAGAATTGCTATACATACACTTGAGCGCTCATGGTGTATGTATAGCTAGCCCATTTGTATTCCAACAAATGGGGCCGCCATAAACGGTAAACCATAAAAAAACCGCCCATCCGGGCGGTTTTTCTTTGCGGTGCGCGGCGGGCTTACCAGCCTTTGACCGCAGCGCCTTTGAAGACTTTTTCCGCGGCGTCTTCGACGGCTTTGCTGTGGTAGGCATCGACGAATTTTTTTACTTCGTCTTTGTCTTTGTCCGCTTCGCGCACGACGATGATGTTCACATACGGTGAATCCGGGTCTTCAAGGATGAGCGCGTCGCGTTTCGGCAGGAGGTCGGCGTTGATGGCGTAGTTGGAGTTGATGAAGGCGAGATCCACGTCCGGCAGGGTGTTCGGCACGAGCGAGGCATCCACTTCGCTGAATTTGTAGTTGTGCGGGTTTTCGGCGATGTCCATCACGGTGGATTCGAGGTTTTTGCTGTCTTTCAGTTTAATCAGCCCCTGTTTTTCCAGCAGTATCAGACTTCTGCCTTCGTTGGACGGGTCGCCCGGCAGGCCGATGGTCGCGCCATCTTTCAGTTCTTTGATGTCTTTGATTTTTTTGCTGTAGGCACCGATGGGGTACACAAAGGTGTTGCCGACCGGCACGAGTTTCAGGCCACGGTCTTTGACCATGACGTCCAAATAGGGTTTGTGCTGGAAGGCGTTGGCGTCAATGGAGCCGTCGGCAAGGGCGACGTTCGGCGCGACGTAGTCGTCAAATTCGACGATTTCGACGTCCAGACCGTGTTTTTCTTTGGCGACTTTGGCCGCAGCCTTGACGAGGTCGGCTTCTTGGCCGCTCATCGAGCCGACTTTGAAGGGCGCGGCCTGGGCGGCAAGGGAGAAGCCGGCGATGAGCGCGGCAAGGGTCAGTTTTTTCATGGGTTTTCTCCGGTTAGGTTTGGATTAGCGGTGATCGAAGCGGCGGGCAAGGGCGTCTCCCAGCCACTGGATGTTCTGCACCAGCACGACGATGATGCAGACGGTGTAGAGCATGATGTCCGGCCGGTAGCGCTGGTAGCCGTAGGCGTAAGCGACTTTACCGAGTCCGCCCGCACCGAGGGCGCCAGCGATGGCGGAATAGCCGATGAGGGCGATGAGGGTGATGGTGAGGGCGTTGATGATGCCGGGCAGGGCTTCAGGCAGCAGCACTTTGCGCATGATTTGTGTAGGGCTCGCCCCCATGGCCTGCGCTGCTTCGATGAGACCGCCGGGGACTTCGTTCAGCATGTTTTCCACCATGCGGGCGATGAAGGGGACGGCGGAGAGGGTAAGCGGGACGATGGCGGCGGTGTTGCCGATGGAAACGCCAACGATGGCGCGGGTAAAGGGGATGATCCACAGCGCCAGGATGAGGTAGGGGATGGAGCGGCCGATGTTGACGATGATGCCGAGCGGGTAATAGACGTAGGGGTCCGCCAGGAAGCGGCCACGTCGTGTCGCGTAGAGGATGAGACCGAGCAGGGTACCGAAGATGGCGGCGATGAGGGTCGCGCTTAGGGTCATGTAGAGGGTTTCGCAGGCGCTGACGAGCATGAGCCAGGCAGTGTCGCCGATGAGGGCGTGTAGCCAGGTGGTGAAGGATTCCCACCATCGGCTGATGGCATGCCAGAGTTTGAGGAGGTTATTCAACATAGCCGAGGATTTCCGTGCTGACGGGTTGGGTGGTGAGGTAGGCAAGGGCGTCGCGGGTCTGCCTCGGTTCGCCGATGATTTCGGCGACGAGCAGGCCGTGGCGGGTGCTGCTGCCGATGTGTTCGATTTTGGCCTGGATGATGCTGATGTTGACGTCGAAGCGTTTGGTCAGCGAGGAGAGGACGGGTTCGTCGATGTGGTGGCCGAGGAAGCCGATTTTGACGACGGGGTGCGTGCCGGCGGGTTTGAGGCGCACCTGGTAGTCCTCCGGCAGGTCGAAGCGCTGGGTTTGCGCAACGAATTGTTTGCCAAGCGCCGAGGCGGGCGCAGTGAAAAAGGTGCTGACGTCGGCGGTTTCGACCAGTTGTCCGCCGTCAATAAGGGCGACTTTGTCGCAGATTTGTTTAACGACTTCCATTTCGTGGGTGATCATCAGGATGGTCAGCCCCAGTTTTTCGTTGATGTTTTTCAACAGGTTAAGGATGTCTTCGGTGGTTTTCGGGTCGAGCGCCGAGGTCGCTTCGTCCGAAAGCAGTACCTGCGGCTCGGCGGCGAGCGCGCGGGCGATGGCGACGCGCTGTTTTTGCCCGCCGGAGAGTTGCGCCGGGTAATGGCTTGCCTTGTCTTCAAGCCCGGTCAGCGTGAGTAGCGGCAGTACTTTGCTGGCAATGGTTTTTTTGCTGGCGCCGACCAGTTCCAGCGGCAGGGCGATGTTGTCGTAAACGGTGCGGCTCGAGAGCAGGTTGAAGTGCTGGAAGATCATGCCGATTTTGTGGCGCGCTTGTAGTAATGCGGCGGGCCACAGCGTGGTGAGGTCGCGTCCGGCGACGATGACGCGGCCGCTGTCCGGGCGCTCCAGCAGGTTGACGCAGCGGATGAGGGTGGATTTGCCCGCGCCGCTCTGCCCGACCACGCCGTAGATTTCGCCGGGGGCGACGTGCAGCGAGACGCCGTTTAGGGCGTGGATGTCGCGGCCTTTGTGATGATAGGTTTTTTGTAGGTTTTCGAGGGTAATCATGTGGGTTTTCCGTGTGGACGGGCGATTATAGTCGCCCGCCGCGCGCCGCGGTATGAAAGGTTTTCATGGCGCGCTGAAGGTTTGTCATGGGTGGACGTTTACATACGCCTGAGCGCTCGTAGTGTATGTAAATAGTGGGCCGCATAGCGTACGTCGCGGTGGGCCTTTATTCTAATGGCATGTGTTTGGCGCGAAAGAAACGGCCAAATATAAAATCCAGCCAAGCGGCACAAGAATACAGGCCAAGCACGATAAAAATAAACCTGAAGTTTGCCTGGAAAGCAAACAAATACGCCAATTTTCCCGCCAGCATCGGCAGCATATGTTCATCGGAAACATCCGTTATGCACATCATTATGCCGACAAAGGCAAAAAGAAAATCGTGAAAAAGGACACAATGATACAGAAAAAGAATGCCTTGAAACCGTGAATGTTGCGTGGATCAAAACTGCGAATATCGTGCCGTAGTGGCCATAGCAGAATACACAAAGCAGCAAGAATGAAAAAGAAACTGCCAGCACGCCAGGCATGAAAGAACAATACTGCATCGCCAATAGTGGAACTCAGAAATTCTTGTCCAGATGAAAAAAAGAGGCGTATTCGCTGCTGCTAATATCACTGAGAAAAATTTTTCCCGTCTTGAAAACGCTATGCGAATGGCTTCTGTCCGAAAAATCGTCTGTATTATTACGCACCCAGTCAATGACGGCGGTAAGCCAGTCAGGTTGCCAGACGATTTGCATATCGCGAATCCAGGCATTAACAAGGAATAGTTCAAACAAAATGCAAAGCACAATGAAGATAAAGGTAAAGCATTGCAAGCGCCGTGGGGCGAGTGTGCCGCCCGCGCAGACGTATGACCAGATGACTTCGCGCCGGATAATGTCGTCTATCAGGGAAGTTTGGTGTTCCAGCCAACGCATGATGGTGTGCTGGTGCCGTTTTCTGCCAAAGATGCAGTCATAGCAGAATGTTGGAAAACTAATGGCGGCTGCCAAAGTGAGAAAGAGCAGGAAATTAAGCAGCAAGTTTTCTTTAGCTGATAATCCCGATATGGTAAAACCCAATATTAGAAAACCAATAAGCAGCCAAAGCGAAATGGTACAGAAATAGATCGGCAGCCAAATTTGGTAGATTTCTGCTTCTTTCAGCCATTCTTGTATGTTTTCTTCACCGCCGCATGCGGCGAATTGCTCCGCCGTAAACAGGGGCAGTGTGCTTTGATGATGTCTTCCATAGATTCGCTGGGGAGATTTACGTACACATTGAGCGCTCAGGTGTATGTAAATCGTGTTTAGCGGCACTGCTGCGGCAGGTAGCGCGGGGCAATGACGGTTTGGCATTGCCACTTTTTGCTGGCGCGGTCGTAGTGCAGGGTGATGGTTTGTCCGTCGAAGCGGCTGGCGTTTTGCAGGGTGACCTGGATGTCGCCGTTGGCTTCTACGCGGAGGTTTTTGTCGGCCGTTTTGTATTTTTTCGCGTTGATTTTTTTGCCCTGTTCCAGCGTCGCGGCGATTTCTGTCTTCAGCGGCTCTGCGACGTTGAGGCCGTTTTGGATATGGACGCGGATGGTGTAGTCCTGGTAGGCCGGCAGGGCGATGGCGGAGAGGATACCGAAGGTGGCAATGGTGGTGCTGCTGCCCGCCATGCTCAGGAGATCGTCCGCGCCGTTTTGCAGGTCGAGCGTCAGTGTCGGGTTTTTGCCGTCGCCGTGTAGGCGCAGGGCGACGGCGCCGCTTGCCGGCAGTTGGCTGGCATCTGGCAGCGCCATGATGTCGAGCGGGCTTTGTGCGAGGTCGGCGTAGGCTTGCAGGCGCTTCAGGCTGTTGTAGTAGCTGTCGCGGCTGAGGTGGCGCTGGTTTTGGATGTAGGCGTAGTTGCTGTGCTGGATGTCGAGGTGTTCTTTGGCGAGCCAGTCGGCAATGGTCGGCGCGTCGGCGGCGAGGTTTTTGCGCGCAAGCAGCGGCTGCGGCAGGTCGCTGATGAGGAGGTAGTCGCCTTCTGCGCGCAGGTAGTAGTGGTTTTGTAGTTGGCTCATCAGGGTGTTGAAGGCGGTGTCTGCGTTTTTTTTGAAGACGTTGTCTTGTTCGCTGAGTTTGGCGCCCTGGGCGGCAAGGCTGGTGAAGGCGAGGTGTTCGATGTCGTCTTGCAGGGTTTCGCGTTTGTTGAGGATGCCACGGCCTTGCAGTTTGGTGAGCAGGGCTTCGAGCGCAGGTTTGGCGCTTTGTGGCAGGACGAGGTAGCTGCCGTTGTCGTCGGCAAGGTAGTGGATGGTGCCGAGGGCGGCGAGGTCATCGGCGCTGATGCCAAGGGCTTGTTGTAGGGTTTGTTTGATTTTGCCGCTGCTGTCGGCGAGGCCGTCGATTTGTGCGTCGTTTGGCAGGGTAAGGGCGGCAAGGGCGCTGATGTCGCCCTGGTAGGGCAGTTTGAGCGCGTCGGTGGTCGCTTGTGGCAGGTTGAGCGGCGCGTTATCCGGCTGGACGAGGCTGATTTGCAGGCGCGGGCGTTCGTTTTGTACGCTCCAGGCGAGAGCGAGTTGTTCGGCGCGGTCTATGCCGAGTTTTTCGAGTAGCGGTTTGTATTCGCGGAGTTTTTGTTGGAGGAGCGGGTTTTGTGGGTCTAGCCAGAGGTAGAAGCCGTCAGCTTCGGGGTCGAGGCGGGTTTGCAGGGCGCTAAAGGGGGCGTCGCCGCCGTCTTCGGCGAGGTATTTGAGGCTGTCCGCCGGGTTTTTGACGAGGCCGCTGCTGAGGAGCAGGCGCTGGTTGGCGGCGTCATAGCGGTAGGCGATGGGGGGCGCGCCGCGCTGTTCGATGCGATCGGCGCTCACTTGCCACGGCGCACGGAAGGTTTGCGCCAGGGTTTGTTGCAGCGCCTGGCCGTCGGCAAATTGGGCGGAGGCGGCGATGAGCAGGTTGAGTTCGTTTTTGTCCTGGACGAGGGCGATTTCCAGCGGCGCGTCAAGGTGTTGTTGCAGGTTTTGTAGGGGCGCGCGTGCTTCTTCGGGCAGCAGGGTGAGCAGGCGCTGGATGAGGGCACTGCGCACGGTGGCGGTTTGCGCGCGGTAGGCGTCGTTTTGGTAGGCGGCGCTCGCGGCGAGTTTGTGGTTTTCGAGGAACCAGAGGTTGGGCAGGCGCAGGTAGGCGGTGGTTTGTGGCGGCAGGTTCTGATGCAGCCAGCTTTGCGGGGTAGCGTAGGCGGTGCTGATGGCGAGGGTGAGGGCGGCGGCGAGGTGGCGCAGTTTCATGGGGTGTCCTTTTTGTGGTGAGAGAAAAAACGGACGACCGTTTGGGGTCGCCTTGGTAAATTTATTGAGTGGGATGATTCAACAGCGCGGTATGCGGGCGAACCCCACCCCTCCCCCTATGGGGAGGGGGATCAGGTTTAGAACAATTCCGGCGCGGAGACGATGTTGAGTTTGTCGTCCAGGTCGAAGATGAGCGGCGTG
>CAURAS010000053.1:0-8196 GCA_963522865.1 uncultured Cardiobacterium sp. | reverse complement strand
TAGGCGTGGGTCGCGGCGGAATCGACGCTAATGTCGTCGCGCTTGGCCGCTTTCAGCAGGGCGCGGGCGATGCCTTCCGCCATCGGCGAGCGGCAGATGTTGCCGGTGCAGACCATCAGTATTTTCATGTTTTTCATTAGGTTATCTGTGTTTGTTGCAGCAGTTTAGCATAACTGCCGCCACGTTTGAGGAGTTCCGCGTGGCTGCCGCTTTCGACAATTTTGCCTTTTTCGAGGACGACGATGCGGTCGGCATTGCGGATAGTGGAGAGACGGTGGGCGATGATGATGGCGGTGCGGTTTTTGCGCAGGCGCTCTATCGCTTCCTGCACTTTGGCCTCGCTGTGGTTGTCGAGCGCCGAGGTGGCCTCGTCCAGAATCAGGATTGGCGCGTCTTTGTAGAGGGCGCGGGCGATGGCGATACGCTGTTTCTGCCCGCCGGAAAGGCGGCCGCCCTGCGGGCCGAGGTCTTCGTCGTAGCCGTGCGGCAGTTTGCCGATGAATTCGGCGGCGTTGGCAGATTCTGCCGCGAGCCGCACTTTGGCGGTGTCCGGCGCGGGGTCGGCGTAGGCGATGTTGGCGGCAATGCTGGTCGAGAACAGCACCGTGTCCTGCGAGACGAAGGCGATGGCGCGGCGGCGGTCGGCGAGGCTGACGTCGGCGAGGTTGTGTCCGTCGATGTAGATGGCGCCCGCCTCCGGCGTGTAAAAACCGGCGAGCAGCGCGGCGATGGTTGATTTGCCGCTGCCCGACTCGCCGATGAGGGCGACGGTTTCGCCAGCGCGGATGTGCAGGTTGAAGTGCTCCAGCACCGGTTGTTCCGGATAGGAAAAGCGGACGTCGCGGAATTCGATGTCGCCGCGTGCAAGGGTAACGGGCGGCAGGGCGGGCTGCGGTTCGGTCGGCGCGTCGAGGAAGTCGAAGATGCTTTGTGCGGCGGCAAGCCCGCGCTGGATGGGTTCGTTCAGCTTGCCCATGCGCTTGATTGGCGGGAAGAGCAGCGCCATCGTGCCGAGGAAGGAGACGAAAACGCCGGTGGTCATCTGCGCCGGGGCGCTGCGCGCCTTCCAGGCGAAGAGAATAATCACGGTGCAAAGCGCGGCGATGATGGTCATTTCCACCACCGGCGAGGCGCTGGCGGCGATTTTCGTCGATTTCACCGCGTGGAAGCGCACCGCTTCCGCCTGCCGCTCAAAGCGCGCGTATTCGTAGTCCTGGCCGTTGTAGATGCGGACGATTGCCCGCCCGCGCAGGCTTTCATCAACGACGTGGTTCATGCCGCTCATGTCTTCCTGCATCGCCCGCGCCATGCTGCGCAGTTTTTTCGAGACGTGGACGATGATGTAGGCCAGCACGGGCGCGACCACGAACAAGAGCAGCGTCATCCGCCAGTCGAGGTAAAAGAGAAAGACGGTGAGGGCGATGATGGTGACGGTTTCGCGCAGGAGAATGGCGACGGCGTCGGTGCTCGCCGCCATCAGTTGCAGCGCGTCGTAGGTGAAGCGCGAGACGATACTGCCGGCGCTGTTCTCGTCAAAATAGCGCATCGGCAGGCGCAGCAGTTGCGCGAACATCCGCCCGCGCAGGGTATAAACCACCTGTTGCGCCAGCCAGTTCATGCTGCACGTCGCGGTGTAGCTCGCCGCGCCGCGCAACATGAAGCCGAAGAAGAGCAAGGCGGTTAAGCCGTAAACGGTGCGCATGTCGCCCTCGGCAAAGCCGCCATCGACCAGCGGTTGCAGCACGAACGGCACCAGCGGCTCGGTGAGGCCATAGAGAATCGTGCCGCCCGCGGCGAGCAGCACCACCCGCCAATGCGGGCGGATAAAGGCGAGCAGGCGCAGATAGCGGGCGCGGTCGTCGCGGTTAAACATCGGGGCGTCCTTCGCCGCGCAGTGCGGCATAAATCAGGCAGAGCGGCAGGGCAAAAAAGAGAAAGCCGCTGTTGTGGCTGTAGAGCGCCGCCTGCGTCAGGCTGAAGCCGCTGTAGAGCAGCACCTGCGCGCGTCCGGCGAGGCGCAGCGCGGCGGCGTCGGGCGAATCGCGTTCTTCGCCGCGGCGGTACAGCCAGAGCGGCACGAGAAAGAGATACAGCACCGCCGCGAGGCCAAGCAGGCCGCGCCGCGCGAAGGCGTCGAGAAATTCGTTGTGCAGATGGCCGAAGGGGGCGAGGTCGGCGGCCGAACGCCAGCCGTCCTTGTCCAGGTTCAGCTGTGCCGTGCCGGGGCCGATGAGCGGGTGCGAGCTGCCCTCCTGCCAGGCAAAGCGCCACATTTCAAAACGCGCGCCGATGGAGGTATCGGCCTTGCCCTGCTCGTAGAGGGCGATGTCGTGGCGCGCCGCGGCGAGCCGCTCCCCGATGACGTCCATATTGCCCAGCCAAAAGAGCGCGGCGGTGATGGCGACAATCGTGGCGGAAAGCGCCACGCTGCGCGCGCGGAAATGGCGGCGGCGCAGCGAGAGCAGGCCGAGGAAAAAGAGCGTCCAGGCGAGGGCGAAGAAACTGCCGCGCGTTTGCGACAGCAGCGTCGTGCAAACACCAGCCATGATACCGGCGAGCGTCAGCAGCAGTTGCCAGCGGCGCGGCTTGGCGCGCAGGCTACAGGCGGCGATAAGCGCGAGCAGCATGGCGATATTGCCGAGCTGGATGGGATGCAAATAGCGGGCGGCGCGCCCGGCGGGCAGCAGCTCCGGCGCGAAATGGCTGTAATACCAGGCAGAAGCGAGACCGAGCAGCGCACCGCAAGCCGCACCCGTCCAAATGGCGCGCCCCTTCGGCGGCACGGTGGCGAGAAAATAAAGCAGTAGCGGCACGGCAAAAAACTTCAGCGGCGCTTCCAGACCGCGTGCGCCGAGGCCGGAGCGGATGACATCCAGCAGGGCAACGCTTCCGGCGAAGAGAAAGCCGAACGCCAGCCAGCGCAGCGCCGCATCATGCGGCCGACGCGGCCACCATTGCGGCAGCGTGATGAGGGCAGCGAGCAGCAGCAGCGCCGTGCCATAGCTGTAGCCGCTTTTCACGGCGAGGCTTAGCGCAAAAAAGAGAAACGTCGCACTATTGACCAGACGCGGCAGCAAAGCGTTCATGACTTGTCCTCCCCACGCCGCGCCGCACAGGCGAGCATGAGGTATTTATTGAAATTGTAGAAAGCCGAGCTGGCGGCGAAGAAAAAGCCGTAGCGTCCGGCAAAGAGCGCACCGCGCACGAAATACTCGCGGCAAAAGGCGACCACCGCACGCAGCGGCAATGCCCACAGATTCGGCGAGCGCTTGCCGTTTGCCGCCCGCTCCAGCGCCCAGTCGCGGCTATAGCGCAGATTCTTGGCGAGAAAATGGGCGAGATTGTCGTTGGTGAAATGCAGCAAATCACCGTCCAAAATGGTCACGGTAGCGTTGCCGCGCGCCAGCGATTCATGCACCTCGTAGGCGTGATAATGGAAGTGGGGGCGTGCATAAAGGCGGATGATATGGTCACGGTAACGGCGGTGCATCGTCGTGCCGCAGAAAATATTGCGCAGACGCAGGGCATAGACCCTATCCGGCGCGGGTGGCTGCTGCAACACCGCACGGATGGCCTCTTTCAGCGCTGCATCCGGCTGCTCATCGGCGTCCAGCATCAGCACATAATCGCCGCTGGCGAGCGCCTGCGCGCGTTGCCGCTGCACGCCGAAGCCGCGCCAGTCGCGGTTTTCATACCAGCGCGCGCCGAAACGGGCGGCAATCGCCGCGCCCTCGTCGCTGCTGCCCGAATCGAGAATGACGATTTCATCCGCCACATCGCGCACTGCGGCGAGACAGGCGGGCAAATGGCGCGCCTCGTTTTTCACAATCATCACCACGCTGAGCGGATGCGGGTTCTTGCCCGCAGGCGGCACGGTCAGCGGCAGATTGTGCAGATTGACCGCATGCGGCTGAAAATCGGCGGCGTAGCTTTGCGGGCGGCTGTTGCGGTCGCAGAGCAGCGCGTACTTGTTAAACGTATATTGCGCGAACAGCCAGGCATACACCCAGCCGCTGCTGCCGCGCAAAAAGCGCCCTGCGATGAAAAATTGGCGGACAAACATCCAGAAACTGCGCGCCCAGACGCCGAGCGGGCTGACCCGCTTGCCGCGCGCCGCCGCCGCCTGCGCCCAGGTGTTGGCGTAGGCGAGGCGCTTTTCCAGCCAGAAAGCGGGCGTGGCGGCGGTGTGGTGTTCGAGAAAACCGGGCAGCACCTGAGTGCGCGCGCCGCTGATGTCCAGCGATTCATGCACCGCCAGCGTGTTGAACTGAAAACGGCGCGGGTACAGGCGCCAGTAAGGCTTGCCGCGCCACAGCGGGTGGTCGATGAAACGGCCGAACAGCACATCGAGACGGCGCACACCATAAACCGTATCGCCCGGCGCCTCGCCCTTGATACGGGCGAGGGCGGCAAGCAGGGCGTCATCCGGCGATTCATCCGCGTCCAGCGCGAAAATCCACTCGCCCGTGGCGAGCGCCTGCGCGCGTTGCCGTTGCACGCCGTAGCCCTGCCAATCCGTATCGACAAACCAGCGCGCGCCAAATTCGGCGGCGACCGCTTCGCTCTCGTCCGTGCTGCCCGAATCCAAAATCACAATCTCATCGGCGACCGTCGCCAGGCGCGGCAAACAGCGGCGCAAATTCGCCGCCTCATTTTTCACAATCATCACCACGCTCAGCGTTGCCATCTTCACCCCCAAAAATCGGCGAGCCACGGCGCGGGGCGCACATGGCGGTACCACTTGCCGCCGCCGCCGGTGATGGCGCTGTCCGGGTTAATCTCGCCGTGGAAAATCAAAATGTCGCAGTCGGGGCGGCGTGGTGCGAGAAAAAACGACAGCGGCAGCGGATAGAGCGCGTGGTACTTATAACTCTTGCACCAGTCCGCGGGCCAATAGCGCAGAGCCTTGCGCGCGCGCAGCCAGGCGGAGAGCCACGCCTGCTCATTGCGGTAGCGGGCACGGATGGTATGAAAATTCGCGCGGAAATCCGCAAGCAGCGTCGGAAACGCGCCCAGCTCAAAACGATAGACCGAGCTGTTGCCGACCATGCGCCACGGCCGTTTCCAGTCGCGGATGATGAAAACGCCGTCGCGCTCATCCGCCGCGTGCGTAAAAAAATGGTCGATATTGCGCAGAATGACCACATCCAAATCGAGAAAGAGCGCCGTCCCTTTGAGGCCGTAGAGGTCGGGGGCAAAGGTCGTCAATTTGCGCCAGCCGCGCTCCGGGATGCCGTCCGGCAAATCCAGCGGCGGAATCGGATGACAGACCACCGCCGGATCAATCCCGGCCGGGTCATCGGTCAAGCACACCATCGTAAACGGCAGCGACAGATGCCGCGACACCATGCGATAGAGGCGATTGACGAACTCGGCAGGGTACTTGCTACCCCACTTCATGCAGAGGATGTAGTGAGCGGGCATAAAATATTAAATGTTTTCAGATGGATGGGAAAATTGCATGGCAGCTAGTATAGCAATCCCCGGCAGATGCCGTCCTGGCGTTATACATACACGACGAGCGCTCAGGTGTATGTAAATGAGCGGCGGCGGGAACGAAAACTCAATATGCGCCGAACAGCCCCTCCTCCGTGGGCGGGTGCGGTAAACCATCCGCAGCGTGACGATTTACATACACCTGAGCGCTCGATGTGTATGTAAACCGCCGAACGGTTCCCGCTCCCGTGGCGTGGGGCAACAAACCATCATCTGTGCGACGAAACCAACGTTACGCCTCACGCCGATTTTATGGCCGTCCACCGAAAGCCTCGTAAGATGTTGCGTCGTCTTGCCATACAACCGCGTACTTTCTTTGGCGGTGCGTCGCGTCTGAGACTTTATGAGTATTGCTATTGGGCGTGAAAACCCGCTCCCCTGCAGAGGGGCGGATTTTAGGGATTACTGCTTCAACTCACTGACGAAAATCGGCATTTCCCAGAAGCCCACGGTGAACGCTTTACAGGTGCCGGTGGAGGCTTCGTAGAACCGCTGGAAGGCGTCGCCGTCCCAGATGTAGCGCTGTTCCTCCTTGCACGAGGCCATGCTGCCGGGGTCGGTAGCGTAGATGACGCCGTTTTCGTAGCCGTCATTCCAGTCCGGGTTGCCGGGCAGCGCTTCCACGGTTTTCAGGTCGGGGGAGACGACGGCAAACAGTTTCCGGGTGCCGTAAGGGGCGGCGATTTCGCCATCGCAGTCTATGGCGGCGAGGCGGTGCGCGTCATTGAGCGGATAGAGGATGATGTCGGCCTTTGCGGCGTCGTCCTGCTGCGCACAGGAGGTTTTGCCCTGAACGACGAGCTTCTGCCAGAGGGCCGCGTGTGCGGCGTCATTGATTTTCAGGGTTTGCGGCTCGCCGGACGCGACGGGAGCAGGATGGATGACGGGCTTCGCCTGCGCTTCCAGCACGGCTTTGTTCTCTTTGCCTGGCTGGATCAGCGCCGAAGGGGTGCCGACGCGCTGCTGGAAGTCGTCCATTTTCAGCAGGACGGCGGCCGCGCCCTCGCCGCTGATCGTCCAGACCGCATCGGAGCTACCGTCCCGGAGAGTAATGCGGTCGTCTTTGCCGCGCAGGGCGGTGAGAAGGGTTTGCGTCTGGGCGGCATCCAGCGTGCCGGTGGTTAGATCGTCTTCGCCGGCTTGCAGCGCGACTTTGCCTGCTGCTTGCGCTTTTTCTTTGCCGTGTTCGTGGTAAAGGGTGAGGCTTTGCGGGGTGTTCTGGCCTTCGGGAGTGTAGATGGCGATTTCTGCGGTCACGGCGGCGTTGGCGCCTGCCTGGCGGGTCAGCAGGACGGCGGTGCCAGGGCCGTTCCCGCCCTTGGCGTCTTGCGCGCCATCTTTGCCGCCGGCGGCGCGACAGGTGCCGGTGTTGTCGCAGACGAGTTGCCAGTCGCCGTGTCCAAATGAAATGCCGTCCAGCGCCAAGGCGGCGACGGGGGCGGCGAGGAGGAGGGCGAGCGTTTTTCGGGTCATGGTTTTTCCTTCTTGATGAGCAGATAGGGCGGTTAGCCGACGAAACCGTGGACTTTATCGAGGTTCGGCGCGTCGTTCTGGCTGTAATCCACCTTGAGCCAGCCGGTTTTGCCATCGGCGGTTTGGATGAGCAGCCAGGCGGCATCGTTGCAGTCGGCAGGGGCGTTGGCGTCGCCGCAGAGGTCTTGTTTGCCGAGCAGCAGGGTAACTTTGCTCTCTGGTGCGATTTCCGCCACGACTTTGCTGCCCCCCATGCGGTCCAGTAGTTGCGCGGGAACGGCGCGGTTTTCGGCGGGTTTGTCGGTGTCTTCATGCCACTTGCCGTGGTAGGTGCTGGCAAGTCCCAGGTAGTAGAAAGGCTGGGCGGCGGCCACCGACTCTTTGCCCTTGATGCTCCATTTTTCGCGCACCGGGAAGTAGTAGGCGCTGGCATTGCCGCTTTCGCTGTAGATGTAGCCGTTGCCGGGAATGGTGATGTCGGCGGGCAGGGCTTGCTCGTCCTCATAGGCCGGCAGGCCGTCGCCTTTCGCGCTGAGGGCGATGTAACTGAGATCGTTCACGGCGATGTCGACATAGGCAAGGTTGTAGGGTGCGCCGCCCGGCTTGAGCGCGGTTTCCAGCAGCAGATGGCGGTCGAAAACGTCGTCGCCCGCATCCGCCGGGGCTTTGCCGGTGACGGGTTGGTTGTTGGCGTCGTAATAGTAGTCGCTGTCCTGCTTCTTGCCGAGCTGCGGGTGGTAGTGAATGGTGGCGAGGTCGTCGTCGTTAAAGCGCTCTTTGACGGTTTCCAGCGGCGGAACACTTCGTTGCCCGCGGCAAGGTTCTCGCCTTTTTGCGCCCAGCCGGTAATGCCGTAGTCGGTGCGTACGAGATGGTTGCCGTGGTCGTCGGCAAGGAGAACGTGCACCTTGCTGCCCGCCGGCAGATAGCCGATCGCGTCGCCACCATCGGGCTTGGCGGTAAGGGTCAAGGCGGTCGCGGCGGTGGTGTCCTTGCCGACATAAGCGAGCGGCACGCCGTCTGCCTGGGCGGGGATGCTGTCGGCAAAACTGTCCGCAGCGGCATGAGCGCTACCCACAGCGAGGGCGAGGAGGAGGGTGAGGGATTTATGGGTCATGGTTTTTCCTGGCATGGATAAAAGGGCGCGAATTATACATACAGCTGAGCGCTCAAGGTGTATGTGGCGAATTGTCAAACCAAGTGCAACGCCTGTTCAAAATACACTTC
>CAURAS010000052.1:0-8444 GCA_963522865.1 uncultured Cardiobacterium sp. | reverse complement strand
AGGCGGCTCGTGGGAGTCTATCTATGGCGATGAAACGGCGAGGTCTGCCCGCTAACCTCAGCCCAGCCCTCCCCCACGGGGGAGGGTGGCTTTCCGCTGTTCGTGCGGAAGCTGTTTGGTAGTTTACATACACTTCGAGCGCTCAGGTGTATGTATATTTGTGTCGTGGCTTATAGCAATCGTTGGCCGCCTCACGTCCGGCTTTGGATATGCAAACGGTGCGCCAAGGCGCACCGTTTTGTAGCAGTCGGGTTTTGGGGGGTTAGAATAGTGGTTCGTTGAAATCAAAGGAGAATTTATCTATCGGTGGCACGATGCCATCGCCTTGGATGTATTGGATGTCGTGCGGCCAGACGCGTGAGAGCTGCGCCGGGGATTCCATGTGATCAGCAATTAGCATGGTGTGGTGTTCTTCGGCATACTTCTTGATTTCGCACATGAATTCTTCTTCTTCGTTGTCTTCAAAGGTATCGATTTCGCGCATGTCCAGTTTGATGACTTCGGGTTTGACCCGCTCCAGCATTTCGCGCACGGTGGTGTCCATGCGACCGACGTCGGCAAGTGCGAAGCGGCTACCCTGCGGGCGCATTTTGTTGATGAGGTGTATCGCGCCGGTAAAGCCGTTGGCGAGGTTTTCCAGTTTGAGTTCAAAGACGATTTGTCCCGGCCCGATGCCAGTGGCGCGCAGCTGGCTGTCAAACCATTCAGGGAAGCTGTCGTCTAACAGGGTATCGGTACTGAGGGCGATGTAGCATTGCAGCGCGCGCTGGTCGCCTTCGTAGGAGAGGATGTCCTGGATGAAGGTGTTGATTTTGTAGCGGTCAAACTGGTGCGCGAAGCCGAAGCGCTCGGCCACTTGCAGCAGTTTATCCATTTCCATCACCGGCGCGGTATTTTCGCCTTCACTATCGCCTTCCGGCGGCAGGACGAGCAGGCGGTCGGCGTAGCGTGGTACGCCATCGGCTTCGAGCGCGCTGATAGGTTGGTATTGGACGCGCAGGCGGTTGTCATCGAGTATCGCCTGGATTTCGTTGACGCGGCGTTCGTCTTTGCGCGAGATGTCGCCGCTCATCGGCTCGGCGACGCGGTCGCTGCTCTGGCTCATGGCAAGGCCGCGCACGGCGCGGAAGCCTTTGGAGACGAGGTCGTCGTAGCTGCTTTCGGTGGTGATTTCGGAGATGCCGGCGAAGACTTTGGGGTGGACGAGGCGGCCGATGTTTTCCGGCACGACTTCGTCGAGGTGGGCGATGAGGCCGTTCACCCGCTTGATGCTCTCTTCTTTTTTGCCGGTCAGCCATAGCGCGAGGCCGTCGTCGGTAAAGCGGGAGATTTCGGTGCTCGGCGGCAGGAAGCGTCTGGTGGTGTCGGCGACGGTTTTCATCATGATTTCTGCCGCTTTGTAACCGTCTTTTTGCCAGACTTCGCGGTAGTTTTCGATCCAGGCGTAAACCCAGTAACCCAGCACGGTTTTCGGCTCGCTGCGCTCTTGCGTTTGTTTGATGGAGGCGGCGATGACGCGCGGCCCGGCGAGGCTGGTGGTCGGATCAAGCCCGGTACCGCCACCACCGCCGGCTTCGGCACTACGGAAGTACATTTGTAGTCCCGGCTCGCCGTGGATGGTGATGCCAGAGACACTGAGGTTGACATCAACTTTACCGCCGCTGAGGGATTGCAGTTCAAAGCGCTCGCTCGGCACGACGTCTTTTTCCGTTGCTTTTTTCATCAGTGCTTTGATGCCGCGCTCGCTTTTGTGCGGCACGAAGTTCATCAGGGTCAGCTCGTCCAATGCGGCGCGGTCTTTGACGCCAAAGGTGTGGAGAAAGGCGGGGTTGGCATCAATGAACAGCCCATCTTGTACGTAGGCAACCGGGTCGGGTAGGTCGTGGTAGATGCGTTCGTAGCGGTCGCTGATGGCTTTGGCGTTTTTCTCAATACCGCGCAGGGTGCCGTCAAAATGGGCGACGCGCATCAGTTGCTGCACGTGCTTGACTGCATTTAACAAGTCGCGGCGGGCGCAGGCGTATTCCGCGCCTTGTTTAATCCATTGGTCAAGGCCTTCCGGTTTGCTGTCAATAACGATGACCGGCACCGGCGGATATATTTTTTCACGCACGATCGGGCGCAGTTTGTCCATCGACGGCAGTCCTTCCCGCACCGCAAGGATGACGATATCCGGGCGACTTTCCTGCATGCGCGATTCGGCCTGTTCCAGCGTGTCGGCGCGGCGTTCGTTTAAGAGGAAAAAGCGCTGCACACCCTTGCTAAAGGCCAGCATCCATTCCATGTCGTTGCTGATCATCAGAATCGAGCAAGGTTCTTTGACGGTTTCTTCTGCCATGTTGTATTCCTTTCAATGTGTTCCAAAAAGCGCCGCATTATCTATGAATGGCGCTGTGTTGCCAAATGCTAATAAATGACGCGGCTGCGGATGGTGCCGGCGACGCTTTTGAGTTGTTCCAGCGCTACTTGCGAGTCGCTGTGCGCCACGTCCATCACCAGATAGCCAATTTCGCCTTTGGTGATGAGGGTTTGTGCGGCGATGTTGATGCCGTGTTCGGCGAAGAGGTGGTTCACTGCCGAGAGCACACCGGGCTGGTTGCGGTGAATGTGCAGCAGGCGGTGCGTGTCCTCACGCAAGGGCAGCGATACTTCGGGGAAATTGACCGCGCCGACGGTCGCACCGCTTTTCAGGTACTGCACGAAACGCCCTGCCACTTCCAGACCGATGTTTGCCTGCGCTTCAATCGTCGAACCGCCGATGTGCGGCGTGAGGATGACGTTTTCCATGCCGCGCAGCGGCGAGTTGAGCGCTTCATCACCGCCTTTCGGCTCAACCGGGAAGACGTCCAGCGCCGCACCGGCGATATGACCACTCGCCAGCGCTTCGGCGAGGTCGTCAATGACTACGCACTGGCCGCGAGCGGCGTTAATCAGCATTGCGCCCGGCTTCATCAAATACAGTTCGCGCGCACTGATAAGATCGCGCGTCCCCGGCGTTTCCGGCACATGCAGGCTGACCACGTCCGCCTGCGCCAAGAGCGCATCGAGTGAGGCGGCGGCTTCGGCGTTACCGAGCGGCAGACGCGCCTGGATGTCGTGGTAAATCACGCGCATGCCGAGGTTTTCCGCGAGGATGGACAACTGCGCGCCGATATTGCCGTAGCCGACGATGCCGAGCGTCTTGCCGCGCGCCTCGCAAGCGCCTTTCGCGTCCTTCGGCCAACGCCCGCTGTGCACCGCCTGGTTGCGTGCCATCAGCCCGCGCAGCAGGCAGATGATTTCCGCCAGCACCAGTTCGGCGACTGAGCGCGTGTTGGAATAGGGCGCGTTGAACACCGGAATGCCGAGCGCCTGCGCCGCTTCCAGCGCCACCTGATTGGTACCGATGCAAAAACAGCCGACCGCCTTCAAATGCGGCGCCGCCTGCAATACTTCCGCGCTGAGCTGGGTGCGCGAGCGGATGCCGACCACGTCTGCATTTTGCAAGGCGTCCAGCAGCGCCGCACCTTCGAGCGCTGCCGGGCGTAAATCCACGCGGGCAAACCCCGCCTGTTTCAGTGCGGTCACCGCGTTCGGGTGGATGCCTTCGAGCAGCAAAATGCGCGTATCGTGATTTAACATGTCCAACAATCCATCATTCATTAAGAATTTAGATTATAGCACCGGGCTAGCGGCGCGGCGCGATGAAGGTCGCCATCCGTCCCGCTTCTGCGCCATTACGGCGGTGCGAGAAAAAGCGGCGGTCGGCAAACGAGCACAGGCCACAGTCGCTAGTTTGCGCCGCCGGAATCCCCGCATCCTGCAACTGCATTTGCGCGATGGCGGGCAAATCAGCGAGCCAATGACCGGGGCGGTTGGCGGCAAACGCCGCGGTAAAACGCCCGTCCTGTTCGATAAAACGCTGAAAAAACGGCGCGTCCACCTCATAATTTTCCTGACGGATACAGGGGCCAATCCAGGCAAACAGCGACGCGGGCGCGGTTGCCATCGCCTTGACCGTCGCCGCGATAATGCCGCGATGTAACCCCGGCCAACCGGCATGCACCGCCGCCCAGACCGTCGCGTTGCGGTCGGCAAGCAGGACAGGAACACAATCGGCGGTCATCACCACCGGCACCCGCGCCGCCTCGCGACTCACCAGCGCATCGCCTTCCACCCCCGCCTGATAATCCGCCGCCTGCCACACCGTTGCGCTATGCACCTGGCTCAACCACAGCCATTGCGCCGCTGCTGGTAACAACCGCGCCAACTGCGCCCGTGCGACCGCGACCCGCGCCGGATCATCCGCCACATGGCGCGCCAGATTAAAACCCTGCGTCACGAGCGGGTTAGCAGTCATCGAAGTACCGGCGACAAAACGGTCGGCGAGCGGCCAATCAGCCGCCAACCACGGGATTTCCGCGGGAAAAAGCGCTTGCATCGAACCTCCAAATCTCTATAATGCGCGGCTTCAAGTCGGAGTGTAGCGCAGCCTGGTAGCGCACTTGCATGGGGTGCAAGGGGTCGCAGGTTCAAATCCTGTCTCTCCGACCATTCAAATTCCCAACGCCCAACCCTCACGGTTGGGCGTTTTCATTTAAGCGTTTGACCACCGCGGCGTAAGCGGCGCGTCGCTTTCCGCGAGCAGACAATGCAGGCGGGTATAAACCGCTTCCGGCGTCATCCGCCCGCCGCCAAGTGCACCCAAGCGCGCCGCACCAACCGCATAACTGTGCCCGGCGACCTCGCCGCGCCAACACTGGCTCACATTCACCACGCAGACACCGCGTGCCATCGCCGCCTGCAATGCCTGATGCAAATCGGCGCGTGCCGGCAAATTGCCGACGCCATAACTCAACAGCACCAGGCCGCGCAGCCGCGCGTCCGCGAGCAGCGGCGCAAACGCACTTTCCGGCATCCCCGGCGTAACCCACAAACTGGCGACCGCCCCTTCCTGAAACCCACGCCAGTCGCCGCGCAAAAAAGCACTTTCCTCGCGCTCCTCAAAAAGCGGCGCGGATAACAGCGCGCTTTCGCCGTCAAACGTGCCGAGCCAGTCGGCATTCGGTGTGTCAAAGGCGGCAAAACTCTGCGCGTCCAACTTGCGCACCGCATCGCCGCGCAACAAGCGGTCATAAAAAAACACCGCCGTCTGCTGCACCTCTTCCAGCGCGGCAAACGCCAGCGCGCCGCGCACATTGCGCAGCGCATCACTCTCCGGCTGACCAAGCGGAACCTGCGCGCCGGTCAGCACCACCGCCCGCCCCAACCCGCGCAACATCTCGCTCAAGGCGGCGGCACTATAAGCGAGCGTATCCGTGCCGTGCAGAATGACAAAACCGCGAAAATCTTCGCGTCTTGCGGCGACCGCATCGGCAAGGCGCTGCCAGGCAGCGGGCGTGGCAGAAGAACTGTCCATCGCCGGCTCGCAAGTGAACACATCAAACACCACATCCGGCAATGCCGCCTGCAAGCGCGCGACGAACTGCGGGTCAGGCACCAAACCGCCCGCGCCCGGCTTCATGCCAATCGTGCCGCCCGCATAAATCACCAGAACCTTGCTCACAACCGACTCCCGGCGCGCCATTCCACCAACCAGGCGATGACCAGCAGACCGACACCGACACAAATACCCACATCGGCGACGTTAAACGTTGGCCAGTAGGCATTATCAATATGCCAGCTGATAAAATCGACCACCTTGCCGTGCAAAATGCGGTCATACAAATTGCCGATCGCGCCGCCGAGAATACTGGCGTAAGCGAGGCGGGTCAGCGCGTTGGTGCGCTCAAAAACAATCGCATAACACAGCCACAGACCGATGACGGTGGCGATGCCCATGAAAAACCAGCGCTGCCAGCCGCTGCCATCGGCAAACAGGCTGAAAGCCGCGCCCTTGTTGAACGCGAGCTTGAAATCCATCCACGGCGTCAGTCGCATCACCACACCGTTGCCGAGCGTCTCCAGCGCCCACAACTTGCTGAAATAATCCGCGACAAACCAGGCGATGGCGACCATAAAAGCAAAAACCTTTTGCAAAAAAAGATTCATAAAAACTCCTCAAAAAATTACAGCGTCTTGCGCCGGAACAAAAAAATACCCAACGCCAAGGGTGCGGCAATCCAAGCAAGCAGCACTAACGCCAGCACACTATTCGCCATCCCGCCTTGCGCACCTAGGCCACTCGCCACATTGCCGCTCAAATTGAGCAGGCGGTAAGTGTCGGTCGGGTTGGCGAGCAACAGCGCGTTCAGCGCCGCCGCGCCGATATGCTGCCCCTTGTCGGCAATCAAAATACCGAGCAGGGCAAAATCATAAAGCAGCACAAAAAACAGCCAGACGCCAATCGCCATGCCCGCCGCGCTGCCGCGCTGTTTGGCAATGGCGCTTAACACATAACCAATCGCCAAAAAGACGGCGCCGAGTAATAGCGTGGTGAATGTCATTTTGAAAAAGGGCTGCCAAACCGCCCAAGAAAATCCGGTATTTTTGTGCAATAAGGCGACGGCAATACCAGCGACAAAATAACCAATGGCAATGGCCACCGCCAAAATCGCCGTCTGCCCCAAAAACTTGCCCGCGACCACTTGCCAGCGTGATAACGGATAAGAAAGCAATAATGCCATCGTGCCGCGCTCAATTTCCCCCACAATCGCATCATACGAAAGCAGCAGCGCAATCAGCGGAATCAGATAAATATTGAGCGTTGCCAGACTGACTACGGTAATGGCGAGCGCATTGGCCTTGGTTTCACCTGCGGGCGCGCTGCCGAGAAAGGCGAGTGTCAGCGCAAAGGCGGCGAGCAAAATGGCAATGGCCAGCACCCAGCGATTGCGCAATCCGTCTTTTAATTCTTTGCGGGCGAGGGTTAGCAATGTATTCATAAAAACATCCAAAACGGTTAAGGAATCAAGGCGCGTAACAGCGGCAATTTACGGATAAGGCTGGCAATCAGCACACACAAGATGAAAATGGCCAGCGCGCCAAAAATGCGAAAGCCGATAACTTGCTTCGCTTGCGGGAAATACTCGTGCATCTGCCAAATAAAATAAATATGCAGCACATAGACTCCGAGCGCGGCATTGCGGCAAGCCGTCAGCAATCTGGCAACGCAGCCACGCGCCAGCCACGACCAGTCATGCTGTCGCGCCCAGAGGAAAAGCGCTGCCGCGTAGAGGACGCAGGGGAAATTGAGATACCCCTTGAACAACTCGTTCACTTTATCCGGCGGCGACAGCAAAATCGTACCGAGGCAATGCAGCAGCAGGCCGCCCATACCGAGCGCATAAATCAGCAAACGCCAACGCCGCGCGGGCGGCCATTTCCCCAAATAATAGCCCAGCAAGGCATAGAGCAGGAAACCGGCAGAAACCGGCGAATGAATCTGCCAGTCATAGTCAATGCCGCTGATATTGCGCAAAAAAGGCAAGAGGGAAAAAGAAACAAAAGCGTAGCCGATGAGATAGGCAAAAACACGCGGCTGTTTTTCTGCCGGAATCAGCCCAAACAGCGGCAAGGAGAGATATACCGCAAAGAGCGGCATAAAGAACCAATAGATATCAATATAGCGGTGGGTGAGGATGCCTTCGATGATGCGTGATGGCGAATCATCCGGCGGCACGCCGTGATACCACCATACATAGCAGAAACCAAACAGCGACCAGAATAAAAACGGAATCAGCGTGCGCTGCATCCGTTTGCGCAAAAAGGCCTTGGTATCATAGCGCGCGCGATAATCGAGCAGGGTATAGCCAGAAATCATGAAAAATACCGGCACGGCAAAATAACATACAGATTCGATGATATTGCTGGTCAGCCACAGCCGCCCCTGCGGCCGCGTCCAGAAAATCGCGTTGGCGTGCAAAAAAACCACCGCCAACGCGGAAAAGACCACTAGCACATCGACGAATAATGCGCGACGCGGCGCGTTATCAGGCTGTGGCATCTTCACGGCGTAAAAAGTGAGCGTACAAATCATCCAGCGCGGGCGGCAACATATCAATATTGCGCGGCGTCCCCGCCTGCCACAGCGCGCCGAGTAGCGCCGTTTTCTCGCTCTCGGCGCAATCGCAGAACCATTGCCCGGCGCCATCTGCCTGCCACGGTGCGGGCAGCGTCAGCGCCGCATCGTCAAACCAGACGCGCAGCCGTGTCGGTAGCCCGGCGTTCTGCCGCAATTCTTGCAAACTGCCGTCAGCGGTTTTGACGCCGTTTTTCATGATGACGATGCGGTCGGCCTGGTCGGCCAGTTCGGCGAGCGCGTGCGAGGAGAGCAGAATCGCCGTGCCCTGCGCCGCCAGTTCGGCGAGGATGCGGTAAAAATCGGCGCGCGAGGCAGGGTCAAGGCCGGTGGTCGGCTCGTCCAGCAGGAGGATTTTCGGCTGGCCGAGCAAGGCTTGTGCCAGCGCGAGGCGCTGCCGCATCCCTTTGGAATAGGTGCCGACGCGCTTGCCCGCCGCTTCCAG
>CAURAS010000051.1:0-8487 GCA_963522865.1 uncultured Cardiobacterium sp. | reverse complement strand
CAGGGTGGGGGCAGCAAACCACCCGCGCCAGCGACGCCTCAAACCGCTACATTTACATACACCATGAGCGCTCAAGTGTATGTAAACCGCTTTGCCCCCCTCGCCCTTGCCCTCGCCTGCCCGCTCATCGTCGCCGCAGCCTGCCTCGCCGGGCGTGCCGCCGACGGACGCAACAACGCCAGCTTCTTCCGCATCCTCGGCGGACTGGCAGGTGCGCTGCTGCAAATCCCGCTGTGGTTCGCCGCCCTCTACACCGCGCCCACCGCCGGACTCCTCTGGCTCGCCGCCGCCGTCCTCGCCTGGCACACCTACCCCGAACCCGCCCCCGTGCCGCTCCCGGAAACCCCATGAACCGCCACCTCGTCCACACCACCCTCGCCCTGCTTGCCCTAATTCTCGCCCTGGCAGCCGCCACGCTCATCGCCGCGCCGCAGCCACAAAACCTCGCGCTGCTTGCCGCGAGCGGCGTCCTCTGGGGCATCACCTGCCGCCTGCGCCGCAGCCCTTGGAACGGTGCGCTGCTCTTCGCCCTCATCTGGCTTGCCTTCCCGCTGCTAAAACCCCTCAACCAGCACTGGCTGCACTCCCACGCCGACGCCCTCCTCACCGCTCTCGACAGCCGCCTCTGGGGCGGTCAACCGCTGCCCGCGCATTTTCATTACGAAGCGCATCCCGTGCTGACCGACCTCCTCGCTGCCTGCTACTTCGCCTTCTTCCCCATCGTGATCGGCGGCGTCACCTACTACGCCCTGCGCCGCAAAACCCCCACCGCCGCGCGCTTCTACAACGGCCTCATCGGCATCTACGGCATCGGGCTCATCGGCTACCTGTTCCTACCCGCTGCCGGGCCTGCCTTCACCACCCTGCCCGACCAAGGCGCGGGCGGCATCATCGCGCCGGCGGTCATCGCCATCGTCAAAGACGGCGTTACCGGCATGGACGTCTTCCCCAGCCTGCACACCGCGCTCACCCTCTACATCACCGCTTTCCTCTGGCGCGACGGCAAACGCAAAACGGCGCTCCTCCTCGCGCCCATCACCACCGGCACTATCGCCGCCACTATCTGGCTGCGCTACCACTACGGCGTGGACGACCTCGCCGGTCTCTCCCTCGCCCTGGCCGCGCTCTACTGTACCCGCCAGAAATAGGTATCCGCCTGAGTGACGACTGCGCCCGGCATTGCCCCCGTCGGAATGGCCGGCAGGGTCAACCCTTGAAAGCCCGCACAGGACGAGCATGAAAAAACCGCCCGGAGGCGGTCGATTCTATCTGAACAGTTCCTTGATGGGGGCGAGCTGCTCGGCCAGCTGTTTGAGTTGAGGAGACAGCACGACCGGGTCGTCATCTTTGGGCGCTTTGTAGCGCAAGACACCAATCAGGGTTAGCAGGATAGAGGTGGGTGGCAGTACCAGCACCAGTCCGATATGCCAGCCGGCATTTTCCGGTTTATTGAAGACCCAGCACGCAAACAGGGAAAAGAGAGCTGTACAGACTGCAATGGCAAAAATGACGGCAGCGCGAAACAAGATACGGCGGTCGCGTTCCCGTGTGATGGCATCTTTGATTTCTGCCGCGCTTACTGCTGGTTCATCCCGTAAGGGCGGGTTGTCTGCAATGTTGTCGTCGCTCATGCCAGCCACCCCAGATTTTTCAGTCGCCAGTACATCGCCTGCCGTGATACGGCAAAGATTCCGGCAAGCTCATCAATATCGCTCTTGTTCTTTACTTCTATCAGGTAATCCACCATAAATTGGGGCATCAGCAATTCTGCCGCAAAGGCATTGGCGTCCACTTCTGCCCGGTCGTAATTGGAAAAGTTTGCCACCGAGGCGGCATTATCACGGAATCCGGGCGGATGTCCCAGGGCGTAATGCCCCAGTTCGTGCGCCAAGGTGAAGCGTTGCCGCACCCAAGGGTCGGTAGTGCGGATCGTTGCGGTAGGAATATTGTTCACATAATCGAAACGCCCGGAGATGTCGTAGGAGCGGTCACTCTCCTGCGCCGTAATGCCGTCCGGCGGAGTGATTGCACCCCATTCGTGACGCTCAACGACGTTTACGTTCATATCTTTGGCGATGGCGTGAATATCCACCGGCAACTGTCTGTTCCAGTAGCGATTCAGGATTTCTATTGCCCGGTCGCTGGCGAAAGACATTTCTAACCTCTTGTTGATAAATATGGCAAGGCATTATGCGGATGCAACTGACAAATCTCAAGCGCGCCAGGCACTGTCGGAGCCGATGGCGCCGGGAAACTCATGCCCCGCCCACGTTGGAATGTCGGTCGGCGCGCCCTTGTAACCCAAGACGGTTGCCTGCCTGGGTGAGAGGTGCATCTATGTAAATCCCTACCGCCCTGCCTTATCATAAGCCCCTTTTAACCCCCGGAATTCCCATGGAAACCATCTCCATTCGCGGCGCGCGCACCCACAACCTGAAAAACATTGACCTCGACCTGCCGCGCGACCGCATGATTGTCATCACCGGCCTTTCCGGCAGCGGCAAGTCCTCGCTCGCCTTTGACACCATCTACGCCGAGGGACAGCGGCGCTACGTCGAGTCGCTCTCTGCCTACGCGCGCCAGTTCCTTTCCATCATGGACAAGCCGGACGTCGATCACATCGAAGGCCTTTCGCCGGCGATTTCTATCGAGCAGAAATCCACCTCGCACAACCCGCGCTCCACCGTTGGCACCATTACCGAAATCCACGACTATCTGCGCCTCCTGTTTGCGCGCGTTGGCATTCCGCGCTGCCCCGACCACGGCATCGAGCTGAACGCGCAGACCGTCAGCCAGATGGTGGATAACATCCTGGCGTTTGCGGAAGGCAGCAAATGGATGCTGGTGGCGCCGCTGGTGCAGGGGCGCAAGGGCGAGCACACCAAGCTCTTGCAAGACATGCAGCAGCAGGGCTTCGTCCGCGCGCGTATCGACGGCGCCATTTACGAGCTGGACGCCCTGCCCGCGATAGACGGCCGGCGCAAACACGACATCGGCATCGTCGTGGATCGCTTTGCCATCCGCGACGGCATCGCGCAGCGTCTCGCCGAATCGCTGGAAACGGCGCTCTCCCTCGCCGACGGCATCGTGCAACTGGTGGCGATGGACGGCGAGGCGACGCACACCTTCTCCGCCAAATACGCCTGCCCGGTCTGCGGCTACGCCCTGAGCGAGCTGGAGCCGCGCCTCTTTTCCTTCAACAACCCGCACGGCGCCTGCCCCGAATGCGACGGCCTCGGCGTCAATACCTTCATCGACCCGCGCCGCGTCGTCATGCACCCCTACCTCTCCATCGCCGCCGGCGCGGTGCGCGGCTGGGACCGGCGCACGCCTTACTTCTACCCGCAAATGCAGGCGCTGGCCGCGCATTACGACTTCGACCTCGAAACCACCCCCTTTGAAGACCTGCCGGACGCCATCCAGAACCTCATCCTCTACGGCAGCGGCACGGAAAAAATCCCGCTGCCGACCATCGGTGCGGGCGGCGCGGTGCGCTACCGCGAAGCGACCTACGAAGGCATCATCAACACCATGAACCGCCGCTACCTTGAGACCGACAAGGCACGGGTACGTGACGAAATCAGCCAATTCCTGAACAGCCGCGAATGCCCGTCCTGCCACGGCACCCGCCTGAACCGCGCCGCGCGCCACGTCTATATCGAAGACACCACCCTGCCGGACATCAACCGCTGGTCAGTCGCCGACGCCGCCGCCTGGGCGAACCAACTCGACCTGCCCGGCGCGCGCGGTGAAATCGCGGCGAAAATCCTCAAAGAAATCCGCGAACGCCTCGGCTTCCTGGTGAACGTCGGCCTCAACTATTTAACCCTTGCGCGCAGCGCCGAAACCCTCTCCGGCGGCGAAGCACAGCGCATCCGCCTCGCCTCACAAATTGGCGCGGGACTGGTTGGCGTGATGTACGTTTTGGACGAACCCTCCATCGGCCTGCACCAGCGCGACAACGCCCGCCTCTTGGACAGCCTCTTGCGCCTGCGCGACCTCGGCAACACCATCATCGTCGTTGAGCACGACGAAGACGCCATCCGCGCCGCCGACTACGTCGTCGATATCGGCCCCGGCGCGGGCATCCACGGCGGGCGCATCATCGCGCAAGGCACGCCCACCGAAATCGAAGCGCACCCCGAATCCCTCACCGGCAAATACCTCTCTGGCCGCGAAACCATCGCCGTCCCCGCAAAACGCACGCCGCGCGACCTCAAGCGACAAATCAACCTCATCGGCGCCAGCAGCCACAACCTGAAAAACCTCACCCTGAACCTCCCGGTCGGCCTCTTCACCTGCATCACCGGCGTCTCCGGCAGCGGCAAATCCACACTCATCAACGAAACCCTGGCCAAAGCCGCCGCCAAACACATCAACCGCGCCGGCGACGACCCCGCCGCCTACGAACGCATCGAAGGCCTCGAACACTTCGACAAAGTCATCAACATCGACCAATCACCCATCGGTCGCACGCCGCGCTCCAACCCCGCCACCTACACCGGCATCTTCACCGCCATCCGCGAACTCTTTGCCGGCACGCAAGAAGCGCGCGCCCGCGGTTACACGCCGGGGCGGTTCTCCTTTAACGTCAAAGGCGGGCGGTGCGAAGCCTGCCAGGGCGACGGCGTCATCAAAGTGGAAATGCACTTCCTGCCGGACATCTTCGTCGCCTGCGACATCTGCCACGGCAAACGCTACAACCGCGAAACCCTCGGCATCACCTACAAAGGCAAAACCATCCACGAAGTCCTCGAAATGGACATCGAAGAAGCCTACACCTTCTTCGACGCCATCCCGGCGCTACAACGCAAACTGCAAACCCTACTCGACGTCGGCCTCTCCTACATCCGCCTCGGCCAAAACGCGGTAACGCTCTCCGGCGGCGAAGCACAGCGGGTAAAACTCGCGCGCGAACTCTCCAAACGCGACACCGGTCGCACCCTCTACATCCTGGACGAACCGACCACCGGCCTGCACTTCCACGACGTGCGCCAACTGCTGGACGTGCTGCACCGCCTGCGCGACGGCGGCAACACCATCGTCGTCATCGAACACAACCTCGACGTCATCAAAACCGCCGACTGGATAGTGGATCTGGGCCCGGAAGGCGGCAGCGGCGGCGGCGAAATCATCGCCACCGGCACGCCGGAAGACGTCGCCGCAAATCCGGCGAGCTACACCGGGCAATTCCTCAAACCGCTGCTGAAACATGCCGGCTGAAAATATACATACACCACGAGCGCTCAGGTGTATGTATAACTATCCCATAAACGCAGATACCAAAAAGCCACCTTCGCGGTGGCTTTCTCCTTAAGTGGCATTGACGGGCGCAGGCGGTTCACCATCGGGCAAAGTCGTCAGTCGCTTGGTCAAATAGCGCAGCAAGACGCCATAAGCGGGCAGGAAGAAAAGACCGCTGGCGGTAATCTTCCAGGCATAATCGGTCATGGCCAATTGCTGCCAATGCTCGGCCATAAACGGATCGGGGCTTTGATAAAAAGCGATGGAGAAAAAGAGAATGGTGTCAATGATATTGCCGAGTACAGTAGAAGCACTTGGCGCGACCCACCATTTCGCATTCTGGCGCAGATAATTAAACACCGTAATATCGAGTAATTGCCCGACCAGATAGGCGACGAAACTGGCAAGCGCAATACGCGCGACAAAAATATCGAGCGGCCACACCCCGCCAAAGCCAATGAAATGGCCATCCTGGAACATCACCGAAACCAGATAAGACAACAGCAATGCCGGAATCATCACACAGAAAATAATCTTGCGCGCGAGCGACGCGCCAAAAATGCGCACAGTAAGGTCTGTCGTCAAGAAAATAAAGGGAAAAGAAAATGCGCCCCAAGTGGTATGCAACTCACCAATCTGGAAGGGAATCTGCACGAGAATATTACTGGCGGCGATAACGAATGTATGCCAGAAAACGAGCCAAACGAGGGCCTTGCGCCGTTCAGCGGCGGTGAAATGAAATGCTTGCATGGGAAAATCCTTAGTGATGGTGGAGACGGTTGGTGGCGCGGCTTTCATAAACCGTACCGGGGCGACCATAAACGGCGAGCGGATGAATGGCAATGCCGCCGCGCGGCGTAAATTCGCCGAAGACTTCAATATATTTCGGCTGCATCAGACGGATTAAATCTTTCATGATGATATTGACGCAATCTTCATGAAAGTCGCCATGATTGCGAAAACTAAAAAGATAGAGCTTGAGCGATTTACTCTCCACCAATTTACCGTCGGGAATATAGGCAATGCGGATAGTGGCAAAATCCGGCTGGCCGGTAATCGGGCAAATGCTGGTAAATTCCGGGCAAACGAGAGAAACGAGATAATCGTTGTCGGGATGTTTGTTGGGGAACGCCTCGAGAATCTCGGGCGCATAAGTGCGCGGCACGGCCGCGTTTTGATTGCCGAGCAGGGAAATACCTGCGGGCGTTTCTTTTTCTGACATGTTTTTTCCTAGTTTTTTATTGTGGGAGGTTTGCGAACCACAGGGGCGCGGATTCTACTGGCGCACCGGATTTTGTCAATGTTGGACGGGATTTACATACACCTGAGCGCTCGAAGTGTATGTAAAAGGTCAAATCCACACCCCGCACCCGCCAATACTCAAAAAACCCCGCAGGAACGGGGTTTTTTCCGCTATCATATTCATAAAACCACACATCAGGAACACAAAATGCTCGCACCTTACCTGCCCGCAGCGCATATTCAGCGCGTGGCACACGTTGCCGACTGGCAAGCCGCCTTGCGCCTTTGCGCCGCGCCGTTGCTCGCAGGCGGTTTCATCGCCCCCGCGTATGTGGATGCCATCATCGCCACGCACGAGAAAATTGGCCCGTATTATGTGTTGGCGCCGCAAATGGCCCTCGCCCACGCCCGCCCGGAAGACGGCGCGCTGCGTCAGGGCTTGGCGCTGTTGGTGCTGGAGCAGCCGGTCGCCTTCCACAGTTCGGAAAACGACCCGGTCGATCTGGTGTGGATGTTCTGCGCGACCGACCACCAGGCGCATCTGGAGATGCTCGCCGCGCTCGCCGAATTGTTGGACAACTCCGCCACCCTCGCCGCCATCCGCGCCGCGCGGGATGCGCAAACCATCGCCGCGCTTGCCGCGCGCTTCTGATTTCTTAAACTAAAACAGGAGAACATTATGAAAATCATGGCAGTATGTGCCCACGGCCTCGGCAGCAGCTTTTTGATGGAGATGAACATCAAAAAGGCGCTGGCCAAGCTGGACATTGAAGCGGAAGTCAGCCACTCCGACCTCTCCGTCACCGCCTCCGGCGATGCCGACCTCTTCGTCATGGGCGCGGACATCGTCGATAGCTCCAGCATTGACCGCAGCAAGGTCATCGTCATCAACAACCTCGTCAGCGCCGACGAATTTGAACGCAAGCTGGCGGTTTACTTCCACCGCGACTAGGAGCGAGTCATGAAAGCGCTGCTCGACTTCATCGTCGATATCCTCAAAGTGCCGTCCGTGCTGGTCGGCCTTATCGCCCTCATCGGCCTGATTGCGCAGAAAAAACCCATCGCCGACACCATTAAGGGGACGATTAAGACCATCCTCGGCTTCATCGTCTTGGGCGGCGGCGCGGGCGTGCTGCTCGGCTCGCTCAATCCCTTGGGCGACATTTTCCAGCAGGCGTTCAACGTGCAGGGCGTGGTGCCGAACAACGAAGCCATCGTTTCCACCGCCCTGCAACAATACGGCACGGCGACAGCGCTCATCATGGCGTTTGGCATGGTGGCGAACATCGCCATCGCCCGCTTCACCCGTCTCAAATTCATCTTCCTCACCGGCCACCACACCTTCTACATGGCGTGCATGATTGCCGTCATCCTCGTTGTCGCCGGCTTTGAAGGCGCGCATCTGGTGCTGGTTGGCTCGCTTGCCCTCGGCCTCATCATGGCGTTCTTCCCCTACATCGCCCAACCCTTCATGCGCGACATCACCGGCAGCGACGAAGTCGGCTTTGGCCACTTCGGCACCGTCGGCTACGTGCTGGCGGGACTGGTCGGGCGCGGCCTGCGCGGCAAATCGCGTTCCACCGAAGAAATGAACCTGCCGAAAAACCTCGGCTTCCTGCGCGACAGCTCCGTCTCCATCGCGCTGACCATGATGGTCATTTACCTCGTGCTGGTCATCGCCGCCGGGCAGGACTTCGTGCAGGGCCAATACAGCAAAGGGCAGAACTACCTCGTCTGGGCGGTCATCCAGGCGATTACCTTCGCCGCAGGCGTGTTCATCATCCTGCAAGGCGTGCGCCTGATACTTGCCGAAATCGTCCCCGCCTTCACCGGCTTCTCGCAAAAACTGGTGCCGAACGCGCGCCCGGCGCTCGATTGCCCCATCGTCTTCCCCTATGCGCCGAATGCGGTGCTGGTCGGCTTCCTCGCCAGCTTCGCCGGTGGCCTCGTCGGCCTCTTTATCCTCGGCAAACTGAACTGGGTACTCATCCTGCCCGGCGT